>SAAR01001035.1 GCA_009916335.1 Erysipelotrichia bacterium
TACCAAGATTTAAGATAGTATCCATCATACCAGGCATACTAGCTCTTGAACCAGATCTAACTGATACTAACAACGGGTTATTTTTATCCCCAAACTTCTTACCACTGATCTTTTCTAATTTTGCTAGATAAGCAAATATCTCATTATGAATATCATCATTAATGGTTTTATTGTCAACATAATACTGGGTGCAAGCTTCGGTGGTAACAACAAAGCCAAAAGGAACAGGAAGTCCCAAATTGGTCATTTCTGCTAGATTAGCTCCTTTTCCGCCAAGAAGTTCACGCATTTTTCCATTACCTTCAGAAAAAAGATAAACAAATTTCTTACTCATATTTTCCTCCATATCTCGTTTTATCATTATACTAAATAATCGTCAATATTACTACCAGCATTTACTCGCTAAATCAATCAAAAATCTTAAATTTATACATGATTGGTACAACACGCTTCATATATAGTTCAAGTAACGGACCAAAGATGATCATGCCTATCACTGTTCCCTCACGAATACTCATCAAACCATCAAAAGCTAAAACTAAAACGATTACCAAAGCCATAGTCACAATATCAGCCATTTGTCTAATCAAACCAAAAGATTTACTAGTTTTCTTAGATATCGCCATACATAAGCCTTCCAAAGGAAAACTGATGACATTCTGCGCAGTAACTGTACCAACCGCAAAAGCACAACTGATATTACCAAGCAAGAAAAGCATCAAAGTAATAACATAAGAGTTTATATGCCAATTACCTAAAAGTTCATAGTAAAAGAAATTGACCAACACGCCTAAAACAATCGCTAATAAAACCTGTAAAACAAGTGCAATTTTGATTTCTTTAAGTATTAGCATTTGCATAGCGACACAGAAAAAATTCATCGCCATCGAAAAAGTACCAACTTTTATATTTAAAAGCCCTGAAGCTGTTTGACTAAATGCATCCCATGCACCAACCCCAATCGCACACCTTAACACTACCGAAACGCTAAATGCGACTAAAATCACACTAAACAATAACACCACTGCTTTTTTTAACATGTATACTCCTATATTGATAATAAAAAGTTATCTTAATA
>SAAR01001036.1 GCA_009916335.1 Erysipelotrichia bacterium
CTATAATTCCCATCTTTTCTGCCAACTGCATTTCTGCGTAAACCAGAGTCTACGATAAAATACTTCCCATTAGTTCTAAGGTATTCCCGTCCTCGAATATCATATTGTTTTGCTCGATAAAATAAATAGCCATTTTCAAGCAAATCTAAATAGCGATTTACAGTATGAGTCGTTGTTTCGACACCTTCACTTTTTAAAGTATTCACAATTTTCGATGCATTAACTAACTGACCCACATTATCTGAAAAAAAGCTGATGATCGATTTTAAGGCTGCAGGATCTTTTACACCTGCTCTGAACGCAACATCATTCAAAACAATTGTATCAAAAATCCCAGATAAAATAGTATCTTTAATGGATTCCTCTGCAATGACAACACTAGGAAATCCACCATATTTTTCGTATTCATCATAAGCACCATCTACTTTACGGGAATTTATTTCAATTCCTTTTACGCTTAGAAATTCGTGAAAAGAAAATGGATAAATTGGAATTTCAATATAGCGCCCGCTTAAAAGTGTAGCTAATTCACCTGATAGCATGTTTGCATTCGATCCTGTAATGGTAATGTCGCTATCGAAACTAACTCGAATACCATTAACAACACGCTGCCACCCTTCCACAACTTGAATTTCATCAAGCAGTAAATAAATTTTTTTATTATCTTTTGGGATCAACTCATTCAATTTTTGACGAAATTTTTCTTCAGTCGTAATTGTCTGATAGTCAAAACTTTCAAAATTCATGTAAATGATATGATCCTCTTCTACATTTTCTTGTAATAAATATTCTTTAAAAAGCATTAATAAGACTGATTTTCCAGAGCGACGTACTCCAGTAATAACCTTAATGAAGTCAGAATCTTTAAATTGGATAAGTTGCTTAAGGTAAGTAGGTCTTTGAAACATCTTCATCTCCCCTTCGAAGTTAACTTCTATTTAACGATTATCTTACCATTATTTGAAGTTATCTTCAAATAATGGTTTATTCAACAAAATAAAGAAGTTAAACAACAAATATGGATAGAAAGAACCAACGGGAATACTACGGGGGGAAACCACAAAAAAGCGCTAGAA
>SAAR01001037.1 GCA_009916335.1 Erysipelotrichia bacterium
AATTGTGGCAAAATTATTCTGAGTTTTCAAGTATTTAATAGCTTTATCAACATCTTCAGGCACCACTACAAGTTGTTTAGGTGGTTGCCAGTCTTTGAAATGTTCAATAATTTTATTTTGTGGTTCGTTAGGGATGAATCCGAAATGTAAACAGTTATTAAATTCTTTTTCAAATTCACTCATTTTTGCTCCTCCTTGTCGTGCGTATCATATCCGCATCGCTTGCAATATCCTGCCATTTCGAATCTATCTCTATCGCTTGGATAGACTACAAAATTATGACCAAAATATTTGCATATAAATTTTTTAATCCATGCCATTCATCTTCTTCCTAATTAATCCAATCTATCTCAGGCTTACCTGTGTATCCTTTTTCCCAAACGAACCAAGCATAGCAAGCAGCACTGGATTTGTACTTGTCAAAATCACCATTCATGGCACAAAGCAATCTAGAGCTTGCAACATATACTTTTTTAGGTGGGAACTCATCAAAAAATGCACGTCTTGATTTACTTTCTAAAAATTGTATTTTCAAAAACATCGCAACTTTAGCACCGTCGTCTATGATATCCAACGAATGTTTTGCAAAATCCAGCGCTATTTTGTAAGGCGGATTAGTGATAATATCTCCATCAAATTCTTCAATTTCAAAGAAGTCTTGCGTATTTCCAAATCCTCTACTAATCAAATCTGAACTTGTCACATTATAACCATGTTCTGACAACACCTTAGAAATATGTCCTTCTCCACAACTTGGCTCTAATAAGTTGATTGAAAACTTTTCTTTTTCAAGCAATAATTCAACTGCTTTTGGTTCAGTTGCATAATAATCATTTTCTTCACGTTCTAATTTACTATGATTACTTGCACCTAATGTTACAAATGTTGCAGGCTTATTGCCTGTCCAATCTTTAGTCAATACTTTTCTCCTTAATCAAATATTGCTCTAGCTCCTTATCTTTAGTCGTCAAAGCTTTCTCCATGTTATTTATACGGTTGTATATCCGTATCTGCTCACGTTTCACCTTGCTAGTCTCTAGTGTCGACATAAGCGTAACAGCGCCGAATAAGCAAAA
>SAAR01001038.1 GCA_009916335.1 Erysipelotrichia bacterium
TCGCATAATCAAAAATCAATTCCGTTTCATACATAAAAATCGTCTCCAATCTCTATGTCCCTATTATACGAACGTGTGTTTGGTTTTGTAAAGCGAACAAGAAAAGAAATTTTAGGGAATAACAAAAAATGGACTATGAAAAACCAGGGGAATTTCCCAATAAAGGAAGTTTACCTGGTTTCTTATTTCCTGCCAAAACGCAATAAGAGCTGGAGTAGCTTAAAGAGTTTTGTGCTTCTTCAATTGATTAAATGCGTGATTACATTCAATTTCATACACGTACATCGTTTTGACGTACTCGAATAAGTACGTTATAATAAAAGAAACGAAAAGGGGAAATAGCTGATGCCGATCGTAAACCCTAGTCAAGCCAGAAAAATCTTTTATCAATTATTGAAGGACGTTAATAAAACTAACGAACCCGTTTACATTTCGGGTAAAAATGATGACAGTGAAGCGGTTATAGTCAGTAAAAAAGACTGGGACGCTATTCAAGAAACCTTGTATCTTCAATCTTATGGCGTAACGGATATCATTCACCAGCGTGAACAAGAAAATGAATTTGTCGCACTGGAGGATATCGATTGGGATACTCTATAAAATTAGCAAAATCAACTATGAAAGACCTTAAAAATTTAAAGTCTGCTCATTTAGATCAAAAATTTAAAGATATAATGGAAGTCTTAAAAGAGGACCCGTTTCAAAATCCTCCTCCGTATGAGAAGTTAATCGGAAATTTGAAAGATAAATATTCACGACGTTTAAATATCCAGCATCGGGTAGTGTACTCGGTTGATAATGACGCAAAAGAAGTCATCATATGGTCTGCTTGGACGCACTACGAAAGATAGAAACTTACTTATAAAAAATAAGTTACTATCTTTTTTAGTATTGCTTAAGGAGTTTTTTTATTTCATCATTTTCCGTCAGAATACTACCGCCTCTCTAGGCGATAGCGTAGTTGTTTGATAAGAGGATCAGAGCGTTTGGATATACAGCATAAACAAATTCAACACATACGAAACATAAGCAAGACTGAACAGCGACATAAAAACAGTATCAATTATCTTTGCTGA
>SAAR01001039.1 GCA_009916335.1 Erysipelotrichia bacterium
TTACAAAATTGCCACCATCAATAACTAAATTAATATGATAGTTTGGTCTATCTTGACAGACAGCCTTGGCGTATTCTGCCATTTTGCAATTTAAAACATCATTAGCTTCATCAAAAGGAGGTTGTACGGCATCCTTGGGACATACGCCAATACAACGGCCGCACCCTACGCATTTATCATGGTCAATAGGGGCTTTTCCCTCTGTAATAAGAGGTGCACCATGAGCACAAATTTTTGCACATTTACCACAGCCGATACACATGCTCTGCTCTACCACAGGTTTGCCAGCACTATGCATTTCCATTTTACCTGCCCGAGAACCACTGCCCATACCTAGGTTTTTAATTGCTCCGCCAAAACCAGTTAGCTCATGTCCCTTAAAATGATTTAAGGAAATAATAATATCTGCATCCATAATAGCACTACCAATTTTAGCTTCTTTCACATACTCGCTATTTTCTACAGGAACTAAATGCTCATCCAAGCCTTTAATACCATCAGCAATAATAGTGTGCACTCCTGTCATAAAAGGATTATAGCCATTAGTGTAGGCACTATCCAAATGATCTAGAGCATTTTTCCTACCACCTACATAGAGAGTATTGCAATCTGTAACAAAAGGCTTGCCCCCTAATTTTTTCACATAATCGCAAACTACTTTGGCATAATTAGCACGCAAAAAAGCTAAGTTGCCAGGCTCACCAAAATGTAGCTTTACGGCCACAAACTTGCCTTGCATATCAATAGCTTCAAAACCACTTAGTTTCATTAATCTTTCCAATTTTTGCAACAGATTTGCCTCTCCTGTTGTATGCATATCTGTAAAATAAACCTTTGCTTTAGCCATTTAAAACTCCCCTTTTATACATGATATTTATTATAACAAAATTTTATTACTTGTACACTACAATCCCTAAAGACATATTTCACTATACACCCTTAAGTACACTCCAAGTCAAGGAAAAAGTCTGCTTGCTGAAAATTTCTTTTCTCAAGCAGACTTCCAATTATCGTTTTAATCTATATAGGCAATAATCTACCTTATCCAACATTTTTTGTTTAACATGGACATCAT
>SAAR01000213.1 GCA_009916335.1 Erysipelotrichia bacterium
TCATGTAAAACAGCTTCGCATTCATACTTTTCATTCAAATCTCTCAAATACTTCAATTCTTGTTCCATTTGATACAAATCGTTCAAACATGAGATCTGAACATTATCAGTAAGAAATCTTTGTTCTTCTATTGATTTTAAAAGCTCTTGATACTCTTTTATTTTTGGTAAGACACCTTTTGCTTTTGGCTTTACCATTCTGTAATGCTTTATTTTCAATACAACGCTATCAAGAACAGACTTATCAAACTTATCAACTACTATGATCGCTTTAGTTTTTATGTTTGTTTTAGCTACACCATCCTGAATTTTTTGTATAACGTTTTTTAGTTCCGTTTCTCTCACATCATCAATAGCAATAAGATCGCTATGTTTAATGCCGAACTTAATGCAGTTATAAGTCGGATTCGAATAATGTATATGTCTTTCTTTTGCTATCTCTTTAAGCAAAGTCGATTTACCTACACCGCTAACACCAGATACAACAACAACATCACATTTATCTAAAGCTTTTTCTATTTTTTCTTTTAAGTTATTCATATATCTCTCCTTTTGTTTTAATGAATAGATATTGAATAATCAATTAAAAGAATAAAATCAAATTTAATCGGAAAATAAATTAATAAACTATATAAAAGCGGTAGGTATACCGCTTATTTTATTAGTCTTGCTTTTCATTCTACTTTACCTGAATGGATTATATGAGTTTTTGTAAATCTTCTTTCGATATGTTATCAAAATCTTCTTTCTTGAACTCTGAGATCTCCAACGGAAGAAGCTTCCTTGTATCATTGAAGATATTTTCAAGTTTATATTTCATCCTTTTATCAATGCGCATTATCTTTAAAGCTTCTTCATAGTCCATTATGAACTCATGATAACGAACCTCTTCATTTACTATATAAAATCTACATGATGATTTGTTATACTGATCAACATCCATAACAACAAAGCTCAAATCATCACTGTCCTTTACCTCAATATCTCTTTGATGAAGATAATGGATCATGAAATCTCTTATTTGTTCTTGTTGACATATTATTTCTTTAGCATCTTTTATTTCAGCAATAACTGAAACAACCCGTTTAGTTCTTAGTGTAGTTCTTTTTATTTCATATTTACTCTCTTCAAGACTACGAACCGTATAAAAATACAACCAATATGACATATTAACCTCGCTTATTTTTATTAAACCAACTATTTCTTCATTAACTATTTTCTTTCTTTTTTCATATCAATCAATCCACCATAACACGTTGCCTCTTTCTTTTTCCGATAACGTTCTATACATGTTTTCCATTATGCAATAATAAGCGCACGAAAAAGACTCTCTTAATGTATCGTCATGACTATACTTAAAACTCATTTCACTGTTAAAACATAAGTTGATAGCATAGTTTAACGTTCTTTGGTTTATGTATTCTTCATCAATGTTATTATAAGTATTGGCTAATGTAAGTCCTTTCCTAAACTCTATCTCAAAGAATGGGATCTTTGTTATTTCAGGATATTCAGGATGTTTTGTATCTATCATTTTCGGATAAATCTTTTCTAAAACATTAAAACCTTCAACATTTTCAATAATAAAACTCATAATCTCATCTCTTACTATTTCATGATATTGCATTTTAAACCTCTCTTATTTTTGATTAAACCAACTGTTTTCTTCGTTCACTATTTTCATTCTCCTTTCAATCATTGCCATTTTTAAACACACATCAGCCATGACCAATACCCTTTGATAATGCTCTTCGTTATCACACTTACGCCTGTCTATGAGTAGCCTGTTAATCTTTGGCACTTCTGCTAAACACTTTGCGAAAAGTTCCGGTGAATGCTCATGGAATGGCGTTGATAACATGCTTTCTATCGTTATATAGTTATTTCCCAAGTTGTTATTGTGAAAATCTACTGGTCTGAACTTCTTTCTACCTTTACTCATAATTAAATCCTCATTTTGATGTTATTTTTTAAGCTGCTTTAAGAACCGGAACAGCCATTTTTTCTTTGAATACCATTAACAGCTCAACAATGTTTCTGTTTACGCCAACTCTTGCTTTTGTATGCGAATATTGGATGTTGATATGTTCGCTATCTGTTGTAGTAGGTAGTGAACTAAAGAAACCATCATTCAGGTTTTTATTACACAACATACCTACAGTTTTTTTCTCTTCTACTTTTTTCTGAACCCATGCGTAGCATTGCTTATGCTGTTCATCATTAAAATCTGTTGAATACATAATCGAGCAATCACGATAAGGCGGATCACAAAACAGGAACGTATTTTTATTAACCTTAACGTCTTCATAGCTTCCACATGTGATCACAGCTTTCTGTAATGCTGTTGACCAGTTTTTGATATTTTCATAATCAAAACCATTTTTATTCGTCTGGAATGACGTGAAAATTCGCCCGTTTTTCTGACTGTATAAGCCCCTGAACATATTGTTTAAGAGGAAGTAGAACATAGCTGTTCCTCTCACTGAATATTCAGCTCCTACTGGTAAGGAACGGTATTCTTCACGTAAGCGATAGTAGAAGTGTTTTTGACCGTCCAGCGTTTTATAGTGGTTGCGTTCTTCAATGGTCTTCAGCTCGTCAATGAAGCCAGAACAATCCCTTTTAATGGTGATCAGGAGATTGATGATTTCCGGGTTAATGTCGTTCAGGTGGTAGCTTTTGATGTGCGCCCGGTGCTGATTAAAAACTTCACAGAACATAGCTCCAGCGCCAAAAAACGGCTCTGCGTAGTATCGAATACGCTTAAAATCTGGCATGTAGGGGCGATACGCTTTGATGAGGCGACGTTTACCGCCAGCCCAAGCATATAAAGGGGTAAGTGGTTTGGTGATATAGTCCTGATCGTTTGCTGCTGTTTTCTGGTAATCAGGAACAGAAAGAATAGTTTTGTTATGGTAGACTTCATGAATAATATTACGTGCTTTAGCAATGAAAGCATCAATATCAAGATGAAGGATATTAGATTTAGATTTTTTAGATACAGTCATAAAGTAAGGCTCCAATAATAGTTAACTTGCGATTTATTAATCGCTACAGGCACAAATATTTATTTAGTGCTTTTGGTTTGATGCCCGGTTTATCGAAGACCGGATTAAATAATGGAACCTTTCCGCATCAAGTTAACTATCAGAAGCAAATATGACTGCTTTGATGTGATTAATTGTCTTTATTTCGCTTATGACATTCAACACTTATTTTGAAGAAACACCTTCCATCTAAAACCCACAACCCCATAAAAACAAAAAAACCAATTACTATCAATTGGTTATATAGTTTAGCAAAAAGTGCTATTTATGATTTTACTACTTGCAATGTCAATATGATGTTGTTCAAGCTTTTCGACGGTAGTTCGAAATATCAGCATTTTCATAGCGGATCATGAACATTAACAGCTCTGCGTTATTGCTGTTCAGCACCATATCATAAGCACTCATCCCGTCTTTGTTCTTCTGATAGAGATCTGCTCCATCCAAGAGAAGAAGCTTAAACAGCTCTACGTTTCCTTTTGCTGCTGCTAACTGGATAGGGGTTAGCCCGGAGGTGTCCAGCTCGTCATTCAGGCGTAGGCCAGAGTGAACAACAGCATGATAGAAACCTGACGGCCACAATTTGGATGTGTTCTGTATGAGCTGGAGAAGCGCATACGCTTTCATGCTACCGGAACGGCCTGACAGGTAGACCGCTAACAGATCCTGAGCGGTGTAATCGAGTAAACGGGTAATCAGGTATCTTTCATCATGGTTCTTCTCTAACAGCGGGAGAAGCATCTTTAATGAAGCGTCTTTCTGTTCCTGTTCTTCCGGCGTAGGAGCCGGGGAAGACAAAACAGCGTCAAATTGGGAGAGAAGCACAAAGCCGGTGCTACGGATCTGGTTAAGTAATGCCGCTATCATGCTTTACGTCTTCCTGCCCTTTTCACAGGAGCTGAAGGGGCTATCTCTTCCGGTTGTTCTTCTACTGCTTCTGGTTCAGGACGGTAGAACATCGAGCTTTTGAAGCTATACACGAACTGATCGCGTGTATGCCCGTTAACATCGTAAATGGTGGTATCAGCATTCCCCGCTATGAGAGCTTCATCTAACTGACGACTGTTATATTTAGGGCTGAAAGCGGTATAGAACAGCGGCGTTCTTCCGTATATGTCTATAGCGTTGGGATTTGCCCCTAATCCTAACAACAGCTTCACGGCCTCAACATCACCACATCCAACGGCTTGATGTAAAGGTGTTAACTCGTTTTTGTCTCTTTCATGAATATCTTCACCGCAACTAATAAAATATTTAATAGCCTGTAGTTTTTCATTGCCTTTCAATTTCCATATAGCAAAATAAAGTTTTGTTTGTTGTCTATCCATAATATATCTCCATTATTATATAATAAGTCTTAATATTATATATAATTAAAAATATATTTCGTCAATATGGTTAAAAGTGTTTATTTAAATTTGACATTAAATAAAATTAATTATAACTTTAAATCAAGTAGAAAATTCTCCGTTTTTTACTATTAAACTCTAAGTAAGATATATATTGATGGTTCACATAATCCTTTGTTTTGTTGATAAGAAAAAAGCCCCGCAAGGGGCTTTATCTTTTTGGTGAGGTGGTGTTATTAAAAGGCAAGTGCTAAATGTGCGTTAACAGTTTCCATTTTCTTTTTTCTGTTAGCTAAGAAGTTTATAAAACTTACCTTCTGATTATGCGCTAACAAATCGTAATGGCGTTTACCATCATAACTTCTGATTAATGGATCACATCCAGCTTCAACCAGTAATCTGATTTTTTTCATATCCGTTGTATAGAACAATGCTGTTTCATGTTTGTTGTTAACATGATTTACCCTTGCGCCGTTCTCTATCAGGAAGCGGCATGTATCAACGTTGCTAACGCTGAACAAGGCTGTTTTCCCGTCTTCATTGGTAGCGTTCACATCAGCGCCACGGCTAAGAAGAAACTGAGCCACTTCAACAGATTCAGCACAGGATAAAGGCGTTAAACCTTCCGGCGATATGTAGTTAACATTTGCCCCTGCTAAAACAAGTTCTTTGATTTTTGTTATATTTGAACCGTATATCAATAATAATTCATTAATGCTATTCATAGACACCTCACCTTTTAGATCTACCTGATACTAATATACTATATTATATAATAATGTCTATTTATTATCAAAAATATTTCCGCTAAAAGTTGTAATTATTTTTAAATTACGGTATAATTTCGCCTCATTCATATTTTTCTCTTTTGCGAAAAAGAGAATATTTTTTAGAGATTTCCTTTTGGGAGATCTCTTTTTTTTGGCGAAAAAAAAGAGGGGTTTACCCTCTTTATTCTGGACAAGCTTTCTTTTTCATTTTTTGGAACTTAGATTTAAACTCTTCTGGTGTTTGTCGTCTAAAACTACGTCTTACATTATCTATATCAACAACCTGATTAAAAAGCTCTTTAGCATTGTTTGCTTCTAAAGTGCGCGGGCTTAAATCAGGAATAGAAACCTGAAACAGATTATTTCCAATTCCTTTTGGTATAACGTTTACTTCATACTGCTTATTACTTTCCTCTTCAATAAAGAAGAGGCTATTATTTATGACTTTATATGTATATGACATAATAACCTCCTTTTGGTTATGTTAATCAATTTTAGGTAAATCGAACATATGAGCATTAATGTTTTGTTCAACAAG
>SAAR01001040.1 GCA_009916335.1 Erysipelotrichia bacterium
AGTGCTTTTGCCGTTACGCACCACCCCGTCAGTAGCTGAACAGGAGGGACAGCTGATAGAAACAGAAGCCACTGGAGCACCTCAAAAACACCATCATACGCTAAATCAGTAAGTTGGCAGCATCACCCAGAAAGACCATAAAATTAGCCTATAACGGCAAATAGTAATGCTGCCAACCTGTTGTTGACCATTTGAATCTGTAGCCATTCAACCCTTGTAATATCAGGTGATCCTGGCGTCAGTGAAAATGCGAAATCAATAAATTGGCATCATTACCCTTACTTAAAACACAACCCCCAACGCCAGTTATTATAAAATCCTTTTCAAATTTATCCTTTTTCATACTAATAGAATAAGAGCTATAAGATTTGTACTTGTTAAAAATATTCCTCTCCATTATTCTAATCCTAGCAGCAATTGCCACATTACAGTTGTTCTCATAAAACTGGTCTAATAGGAACTCAAGCCACTGCCGACCATATATTACATCATCATCAGCATATACAAGAATGTCATCAATCTCTGAGTTAATAATTGCGTTAATTATTTTACGGTATGGGCCGGTATTTTTTACATAATGTACATTCACTATGTTATTTATTTTATTTAGCTCTTCAACCCAAGCAGGTATCTCATATATCCCATGATCTGACAAATATGGCTCATTTGATATCCAAAGGTTTATTTTATCTGGCTGAACACTCTGGTTTATAATTGACCACACTGTGGCGGCACATAAATCCAGTCGAGAATGCATTGTAGTTAAATTAACTGATATCATGCTACCCTTTAAAGAAAAAATTAATTTAATGTTATATTATATGTAAAAAGGTTACATATTCAATATGTAGGACGTTTTTTCGAAAAAATCAGTTTTTTTCCTGATGAACCTTCCTCCGCGTTGCCCGGTAATGCTGCCAACTTACTGATTTAGTGTATGATGGTGATTTTAAGGTGCTTGCGTGGCTTCCATTTCCATCAGATGCCCTTCCTGCTCCGCTACTGAAGGCGTGGTGCGTAACGGCAAAAGCACTGCCGGACATCAGCGCTATCTCTGCTCTCACTGCCATAAAAC
>SAAR01001041.1 GCA_009916335.1 Erysipelotrichia bacterium
TGCTATGATCGAAAAATTTCTTATTTTCTTTTGTCTTTCATTCCATGATGCTTTATTCATATTCACAACCCTTTCGCGTGATTATTGTATCATTTTTTTAGTGAGAATGAAAGAAGTTTTCATTATGATTATTAACTTTTTTAAGTAAATAAACATGTAAAGCGTTTTTATTCTAAAACATGAAAAATCGCGTTGCAAAAGACTTGCAATTGAAGTATAATATCACTGTAAGATACATTACATTAGGAGGAATTAAATAGTGAGAAAAGTATTGATGTTATTTTTCGTTGCTTTCGCAGCATTCACACTTTTTGGATGCAATAGCAGCGAATACAAAGTTGATGGTGAATTCTTGGCATATGAAGCACAAGTTCATTCAACTACAATTAAAGTTGATGAAGTATCCGTACCCGTAAAAGTACCACAAGTAACTTATGTTACAGTTACTATTGAAAATGGTGAAATTGCTGGATACAACATTGATGTTAGACAAGGCAAAGTTACATTCGACACTACTTCTGAAAAGTTTGAATGGGCATGGAATGACAAGACTAAGAAAGAACTTGGCGATGACTACAACATGGTAAAATTCGGTGGAGCAATTTCTGAATGGTATGTACAAGCAGAATTAATTGAAGCATATTGGTTAGAAAATGGTGTAGACTCAGTGACTGTTAATGCTGACAATAAGATTGATAATGTATCTGGAGTTACCATTAAAGACGGCGGTTATATTGCAATTGCTCAGGAAGCTATTGAACTTGCAAAAGCAGGAAAATTCCAATCTGTATATTGCTCAGGTACTGATTTGTACATTGCCGAAATGACATTAAGTAAAGGTAAGATTGAAACATTAGTATTAGATACACTTCAATCTACAAAAAATGCAGCTAATGGCGAATCATTTGAATGGAAACCCAACACTAAACAAGAACTTGGTGATGCATATGGTATGAAGGGTTCAGGCGACGGTTTTAAGTTTGAAAACGGCGCATGGGTAGAAACTAAAGGAACTAAAGCAACTCATGAATGGTTTGAACAAGCAAATACAATCACTGATTGGATTATTGCAAA
>SAAR01001042.1 GCA_009916335.1 Erysipelotrichia bacterium
GTAGTTCCCAGTCTGCACGAAGGTTTGCATCAAGTTTTGACCATGCATCCAAAAGGTACTCAATCCCTGTAATAGGATTCACACGAGAAAGGAAGAGTACTACCTTCTTCTCGCCATGATTATGAACCACTTCTTTTGGAAAAGCATCAAGTTCAATGCCGTTAGGGATGATGGCTATTGGCGATTTACCACCTAACCTACGAACACCATCACGTTCTTGTTCTGATGTAGTGATAATGCAAGCAGCATTATTCACGAGTCTTTCACCATATAGATGCCAAACGAGAAGTTTCTTCAGTTTCTTAAACTTATCATAATTCAAACGACTTGTTTCAAGATCACCTCGTGGGTTTATCACATAGGGAATGCCTTTTTTCTTACCATAACCACCCACCACGTTATTAGCAGGCATCCATACCCCATGAAAATGTAAAATATCTATTTTTTCTTTGCAAAAATACAAATAATGGGAATATGATAAACCGAATTTTCTTGCCAAAAAGGTCTTAGGCTCTTCAATCTCGATTACCTTTACGCCTGCATCAAGTAACGCATCCTCCCATTGCCTGCTCGAGCTGAAGGTCACAAAACTCATTTCTGCACCTTCTTTCTGTGAATTTATACACTGTATTGGAACACTGTATGTTGGCCCCCCATATATTGGATTAAGATGGCCTAGAAAATGGCAGATTTTCATATTTTAGTATTTTATTCTAATTTATAAGAGATACGTGCCACATTGTTCGATTCTTTATTAAATGACAATAATCTTGACTGATATACTTATTTGAACTCATAAACACTAGTAATTGGGATGTCTACAGTAAACTGTATAATCAAAAAAAAGCATCACACAAAAAATGCATCAACATTAAGATAGCCAGATTTTAATAGCCCCATGTAAAATAAGACTACTAAAACTATTACTATTCTATTGATAGAAACTAAATCATTTCTATACATTTTGTTTTCTCTTATATTTTCGTTGAATAATTATCACAGCCACTATTAAAATCAAGAATTGTTTAAATGCAAAAGAATATGCAGAAGCAGTACCTCCTCTATTTATATAA
>SAAR01001043.1 GCA_009916335.1 Erysipelotrichia bacterium
TTGTAAGGGTGTTCAGAATTATATACCAAGAAAAAACTGTTTATATACCAAGAAAAAACTGTTTATATACCAAGAAAAAACTGTTTATATACCAAGAAAAAACTTTACATACTTGGTGTGTTTTAGTATAATAAAAGCATAGAGAAATCACACGTCTAAATGAATTTCTCTATGCCAACTAAAAACACGCAAAGGAGCGTATTTATATGCCTATTATACCAAAGAATAACAAAGAAAAGAAACAAAAGGTGGTATGTACCTTGAATGACCTTGAAAAACGCAAAGTGGTGGAGCATAACAGCTTGATTACGTCTATTGCTAAAATGGATAAAACGCCATTGAAAATGTTTGAGTTAGCGGTGTCTTGTATCAATACCGAAGAGCCACCAAAAGACAATATTGTTTATCTCTCAAAGAGAGACCTGTTCGCTTTCTTTAAAGTATCCGATAATGACAAGCATAGTCGCTTTAAAGAAGCGATTGAGAAAATGCAAAAACAAGCCTTTTTTCAAATCAAAGAAGAAGCAGGCAAGGGGTTTAAATTTAAAAGCATTGTTCCTATACCTTACGTGGAATGGACAGATTATCATGATGAAGTAAAAATTGAATTTCATCGTGAAATTATGCCTTACTTAGTCAATCTCAAAAAGAATTTTACGCAACATGCCTTGTCAGATATAGCTGAACTCAATAGCAAGTACAGCATTATCTTATATCGTTGGTTATCCATGAATTACAGCCAATACGAGCATTACAGCACTAAAGGCGGACGGAGAGCTGAACAAGTGGAAAACTACCGCAATCCGTCTATCACAGTCAAAGAGTTACGAGTGATAACTGATACCGTAAATGAGTATAAAAGATTTGATAGCTTAGAAACATGGATATTAAAAAAACCATTGGAAGAAATCAACGCTCACACTTCTTTTAACGTGTCCTATGAGAAAGTCAAAAAAGGGCGGAGCATTGACTCTATTGTCTTTCATATTGAGAAAAAACCAGTTGCTAAAAATGAATATTATAAGCAAGAAGAACAAGACCCAGTTTATCTTGAAAACAAAGCAGACCGAGA
>SAAR01000214.1 GCA_009916335.1 Erysipelotrichia bacterium
GCTCTTTTCTATTTGGTTTTGTACATGTGATGAGTTCGCTTTTAATAGGACAATACAATGATCTCATTTATTTGTTTTTATATGCTGGCTTAGGTTTTATTTTAGCATATGCTTATGAGTACAATAAAAGTATTTATGCTTGTATCATATTGCATATGGCTTACAATTTTATGGGGTGTGCTACATTGTTTTTTTCTTAAGAAAGGATGATTTTATGGATGATATATGCAATATTGAAGGAATGTTCAAAATCATTATCTTTCAAAGCGAAAATGGATATACAGTCGCAAAGTTTGTGTTGAATCAAAAAGATGAAAAAATGCTTACAGTAACAGGGTATCTTCATGACATTTTAGAGGATACTCCTTATCGTTTGAAAGGCGTTTATAAAGAACATCATAAATATGGAATGCAATTTGATATTGTATCTTATGAGCGAATTATGCCAACGGATCAAGATTCTTTGATTCGTTATTTTTCTAGTCCTATTTTTCATGGAATTGGTAAAAAGTGTGCTGCTAAAATTGTTACACAGTTAGGAAAAGATTGTATTTCATTATTAAAAAAAGATAATGACATTATTTTTCAAGTTCATGGCTTATCAAAAAAACAAAGAGAAAGTATTATAGAAGGAATACAAAGTGATGTTTCCATTGATGATTCAGTTGTGTTTTTGACGCAACATGGAATGACTTTAAAAAATATCATGAAAGTAGAGGCTGTTTATGAAGATAGAGCCATCGCTATGATTAAAGAGAATCCTTACCAGATGATTGTAGATATTGATGGAATCGGTTTTAAAACAGCAGATAAAATCGCAAAAACTTTAGGGTTTGAAGATGATCACCCATACCGTATGAAAGCAGCGATTATTTCTGTTGTGAATGATATTACGATGAGTAGTGGTAACACATATACGAATCGAGTAGAAATACTCAAACATTTATTTAAAAACTTTTCATATGTTGATGAGGATCTTTTTGATAATTGGATTCATGAACTAGTTATGGAACGCTTGTTGTATGTGGAAGAGGATGCATATTATCCTATTGCACAATATGATGCAGAAAAGGGAATTGCTGTTTTTTTAAGTGGTTTTCCTTATGTAGAAGTGAATGAAGTAAGTAGTGATATTTTAGAAAATAAAATAAACACATTACAACTACGTTATCATATTGAGTATGAACAAAAACAAATCGAGGCAATTAAAAGTTTTTTTGCACAACCTTTTTCGATTATTACAGGGGGACCTGGGACTGGGAAAACCACAATTGTAAGAGCCATCATTGACGTATATAAAGATCTTTTCCCTTTACATAAAATGGCTGTTTGTGCACCTACAGGACGGGCCGCAAAACGTTTAAAAGAATTGAGCCAAGTAGAAACTTGTACGATACATTCTTTATTAAAGTGGGATTTAGAAACGAATACTTTTGCTGTTAATGAAGAAGATCCCATTGACGCTAATTTATTAATTGTCGATGAGTTCTCAATGGTTGATGCGTGGTTGTTTTATAATTTGCTCAAAGCGTCTAAGTATGTAGGTAGAATCTTGTTGATTGGTGATGAAGATCAGTTACCATCAGTAGGTCCAGGTTTTGTCTTAAAAGATTTGATTCAATCCAATCATTTTCATGTGGCAAGACTAAATAAAATTTTCCGTCAAAAAGAAGGTAGTGATGTTGTTAAATTGGCTAATGAGATTAAGCAAGGGCATTGTGATACATTACTGAATGGAAAAGAGGCAAAATTGTTTACTTGTCAGAATTATCAAGTAAAAGAACAAATTATTAAAATTGTCGCCAATGCTTTTGAAAAAGGGTATACGATTAATGAAATACAAGTATTAGCACCTATGTATAATGGTGTTGCAGGAATTGATGCGTTAAATAAAGCACTGCAAGAATTGTGTAATCCTAGTGATCCATTCAAACAAGAATTGAGTGTTGGTTATCGTCTTTTTCGTGAACAAGATAAAGTATTACAATTAAAAAATTTACCTGATGAAAATGTATATAATGGGGATATTGGTACAATCATTGAAATTATTGATGAAAACGATGATTATGCTAAGCAGAAAAGAATGATTGTTGATTTTGATGGTAATATTGTGGAATATACAAATGAAAATTTCAATATGATAACACATGCGTATTGTATTTCTATCCATAAATCACAAGGTAGTGAATACCCAATTGTGATTATGCCAATCTTAAAAGATTATTACTATATGTTACAAAGGCGTTTGATCTATACAGGAATTACTAGGGCAAAAAAATCTTTAGTATTATTAGGAAGTAAAGAAGTTTTAGAGGAAGGAATTAATAAAGAAGAAAGACACCCTCGTAAAACAAAATTGACGCAAAGAATTTTAAAATATTGTGAATGAGGTTTATTATTTACTCCATACTATGAGTAGTAAAGGAGTGATATGATGTGTAATTTATGCAATAAGGCAACTTGTTTATTAACGGGTGTTGTGCTAGGTGTTATGATTGGTTATCAAAATGAAAACGAGATTGACGATCTGACAAGACAAGCAAAACGTGCCAAAAAGAAAATGATGCGTAAAATGTACGATATGAAAGATCAATTTGATATGTAATTATTACTTAAAATAATTGAATATCCTAGGATAATATGGTATTATGTTTCAGTAATTAAACGATGAAGATGATGAGTAAATTAAGTTAGTATTTAGAGAGAATACGGTTGGTGAAAGTATTCTATGACACTTGATTGAAGCTACATTGGAGTTTACCGTATGCTCTTACGGATTTAAGAGAAATTAAGGTGCACAAAGAATTGCTTTGTGAATCAGGATGGTACCGCGTTATGATGACGTTCCTGTAATAAGGAACGTTTTTTTATGCTTGAAAGGAGATTATTTTATGAAACAGAGAACAGGGAATGAGATTAGACAGTTATTTTTGGATTATTTTGCAAGTAAAGGACATATGATTGAGCCTGGGGCATCATTAGTTCCTCATAATGATCCAACGCTTTTATGGATTAATGCAGGAGTTGCAGCTTTAAAGAAATATTTTGATGGTAGTGAGAAACCAAAGTGTAACCGTATTACAAATGCACAAAAATCAATTCGTACAAATGATATTGAAAATGTAGGAAAAACAGCTCGTCATCATACTTTCTTTGAAATGCTAGGAAATTTTTCAATTGGTGATTACTTTAAAGAAGAAGCGATTCCATTTGCTTGGGAGTTTTTAACAAGTGAGCAGTGGATAGGCTTTCCTAAAGAAAAATTGTATGTATCTGTTTATACAGATGATGAGGAGGCGTACCGTATTTGGACAGAGGTTTGCCATGTAGATCCTTCACATATTCTAAAAACACATGATAATTTTTGGGAAATTGGGGAAGGTCCTGGTGGTCCAGATAGTGAAATCTTCTATGATCGTGGAGAAGCATATGATCCACAAGGATTAGGTGAAAAATTATTTTTTGAGGAAATAGAAAATGATCGTTATATCGAAGTTTGGAATGTTGTATTTTCACAATATGATTGTAAACCAGAATTAGATCGTAAAGAATATAAAGAATTGCCACAAAAAAATATTGATACAGGAATGGGACTAGAACGTTTAGTTTCTTTAGTACAAGGGGGAGAAACAAACTTTGACACAGATTTATTCTTACCGATTATTCATGCTTGTGAAAAGATGGCTAAGTACTCTTATGAAGGGGAATATAAAATGGCATATCGTGTGATAGCTGACCATATTCGTACCGTAACATTTGCGTTAAGTGATGGAGCATTATTTTCTAACAATGGTCGTGGTTATGTCCTTCGTCGTGTATTAAGACGTGCCGTTCGTTATGGTATCAAGTTGGGTATTAATGAACCTTTTATGTATCGACTTGTGCGTATTGTTTCAGAAAACATGAAAGATTACTATCCATATTTGATGGACAAGATTGCTTATAATGAAAATTTAATAAAGATGGAAGAAGAAACATTCCATAAAACATTAAAAAATGGGGAAGCATTATTAAATGAAGAAATGGCTAAGGCTAATAACCATATATTAAGTGGAAGTGTTGTATTTAAACTATATGATACCTATGGATTCCCATATGAATTAACAGCAGAAATTGCCGATGAAAATGGATTAAGTGTTGATGAAGAAGGATTCAAAGCAGAGATGCAAAAACAAAAAGATCGTGCTAGAGCAGCAAGAGAAAATGTGGAATCAATGGCCTCTCAATCAGAAGATTTAATGAATTTCACTAAACCAAGTTCTTTTATCGGTTATGATACATTGACTACAAAAGCAGTGGTAATTGGTTTATTTAAAGATGGTAAGCAAGTTGATTGTTTAAGTGAAGAAGGAAGTGTAATTTTTGATACTACTAGTTTCTACGCTGAAAGTGGTGGGCAGGTAAGTGATACTGGGGTAATGATTAAAGATGGTGTAGAAGTTGCCATTGTTGATGTGAAAAAAGCACCTCATGGACAGTTCTTGCATTTAGTTGAACTTAATGGAGAAAGTTTAAAAGTGAATGATGAAGTGATTTTAAAGGTAGATGTGGCAAGAAGAAATCGCATTACTGCCAATCACTCGGCAACACATTTATTACAAAGTGCTTTAAAACAAGTGGTTGGTGATCATATTGCACAAGCTGGTTCCTTTAATTCTGATGAATACTTACGTTTTGACTTTACGCATTTTGAAAAAGTGAGCGATGAACAGCTTACAAAGATTGAAAGTATTGTCAATCACTATATCCAAGATAAATTAACAGTTACTAAAGAGTTGATGAATATTGAAGAAGCTAAAAAATCAGGAGCAACAGCTTTATTTGATGAAAAATATGGTGATGTTGTTCGTGTGGTAAGTATGGGAGAAGTTTCTAAAGAATTTTGTGGTGGTTGCCATGTCAATAATACAAATGAAATTGGAATGTTAAAAATTGTTTCTGAAGAAAGTATTGGTTCAGGAATTAGAAGAATTACTGCTAAAACAGGGTATGCTGCTTATGAGGAATTTAAAGCAGAGGAAAACACTTTAAAAGCAGTGGCAGCGATCTTAAAGATGAAGTCATGTAGCGGTGTAGATGAAAAGGTCGCTTTATTGAACAGTGAAATGGCTGAATTGAAAAAACAATTAGCAAAACTTGAAGAAGCAGCTTTAATGGCACAAGCTGATCATATTGTAAAAGAAGCAGTGCTTATTGATGGTAAAAACATCTTGATTAAAGAAATGAATGAATTGAATGGTGGTGCATTAAAAGAAATGGCGATTTCACTTCGTGATAAGATGGATCGTGGAGTTGTTTTCTTATCTAGTATGAATCAAGAGAAAGTAGTCTTTGTGGCAGCAGCAGATAAACAACTTGTGAAAGAAGGCATTCACTGTGGACAATTAGTGAAAGAAGCTGCGACTATTTGTGATGGAAATGGGGGAGGAAAACCAGAACTAGCACAAGCAGGAGGGAAAGCAAGCGAGAAAGTACAAGAAGCAATGGCAAAAATTGCTACAAATCTGGGTTTATCTCTTTAAAAGTATAAAGAAATACGCTAAAATAGGAGTATATAATTATTAAGGAGGTAATACGATGAAAGATATTACTGAAACAATGGCCTTTAAATCCGATGAATTTAAACAGGATAACATTAAACAAACGCTATATTTAGTCGATGGAGCATTAAAGGAAAGAGGATATAACGC
>SAAR01001044.1 GCA_009916335.1 Erysipelotrichia bacterium
GGAAAAACAAAGCTTGATGGTGAACAAGCACTTTTACATGTAAATCCCAAAAATTCTATTATTATCAGAACTTCATGGGTCTATAGCAGTTATGGAAATAACTTTGTAAAAACAATGCTTCGTTTAGGTAAAGAGAGAGAAAGTTTGGGGGTTATTTATGACCAAATCGGATCTCCTACCTATGCTAAAGATTTAGCTAAAGCCATCTTAGATATTCTTCCAAAAATAGACAACACACAAACACAGATATATAACTACTCCAATGAAGGTGTTTTGAGTTGGTATGATTTTGCCAAAGAGATTATGAAGATGGCAAAGCTTACATGTAAAATTAACCCAATAGAAACTAAAGACTATCCAACACCAGCGAAAAGACCTCATTATAGTTTGTTGAACAAAGCTAAAATAAAAGAAGATTTTCATGTAGAGATTCCTTACTGGAAAGATGGGCTGGATGAATGTTTACGTAAAATGGGAGAGCGAAAATGAGTTATCACGACAGTGTATTGAAAATTTTAAGTAGTAGTTAGGAATGAATATGGCAAGTTACAAATTACTTGATTTTAAAACATTAGGAGATGAACGAGGTTCTTTAATTGCAATAGAGCAAGGATATAATGCTCCATTTCAAATAAAAAGAGTTTATTATATTTTTGATACAAAAGAGGGAGTTGAGCGAGGTTTTCATGCTCATATTAATCTTAAACAAATAGCCATATCTGTAAGAGGTTCTTGTACATTTGTACTTGATGATGGACACAAACGAGAAGAGGTAAAATTAACCAATCCAAATCAAGGGCTTTTTATAGAAGGGCTTATATGGCGAGAGATGAAAGATTTTAGTGAAGATTGTGTTTTAGTTGTTTTGGCAAGTGAACATTATGATGAGAGTGACTATATAAGAGAATATCAAACTTTTAAAAAGGAAGTAGAAAATGGAAAAAACTAAAAAACTAATAATAGTAGGAAGTGGTGAAACAGGTTTAATAGCTTATGAGTATTTTCAATTTGACTCTTCTTATGAGGTAGTTGCTTTTAGTGTAAATGAACAGTACATTACTGAATCTACTAT
>SAAR01000215.1 GCA_009916335.1 Erysipelotrichia bacterium
TTTCCTTTCCCACACAAAACCATTCCCCTCTTGTCTTGTGGTTTATTCGATACAATAGATGAAACATATCACCCCCTACTCTCTTATATGCTTTTTTTTGAAAGTTGCGAAAAAAAGATGAAAAAAGTTTAAAATTATCCATATAAGTTTCTTGACATTTAATGTCTTAAGGAATATAGTTAGTATGCTAATAGTTAGTTAGCTAATTATTATGGAGGACATATGAAAACACCTTTTTATTTAATTATGTTTAAAGCATTTCATGCACAGCGAAATAACGTAAAAAAACATATGCATCGATTTGGTTTATCCATTGGGCAACCAAAGGTGCTTAATTATGTATCGAAGCACAAGGATTGCATGCTGAAGGAAATTGCAGCGTATTGTGATGTTGAACCTGCTACTGCTTCAAGACTACTGAATTCTTTAGAAGAAAATGGCATGTTGGAAAGAGAAATTGTATCTCATAATAAACGTGCATTACGCCTATCTATTACAGAAAAAGGCTTGGAAGCATTAACGCAATGGAACGAATATTGTCAACATGTTGAAAATGAAGAATTGGCTGGATTTAGTGATGAAGAAAGAAAGCAGTTCAAACAATATTTAAACCGTATGTATCGCAACCTAAGTGGCAAAGAAATAGAATAGTTTTCACTGTTTTTTAAGGATTAATCAAATCGTTAGAAGAAATAAAAAAGATAAAAAAACAAAGATGAAAAATTGTTTTTTTTCTAAGGAAATGGTAATTTTTTTTAGAAAACGTTTTCAATTTAATTTTTGATTGTATTGTTGAAAAATAGGGAGTATACTAATTCTATCTTCTTAAATAGAGAAGTTAAAACATAAGGAGGGATCGATTTGAGTGAATTGATTAAGGCTGCCATTGATATAGATTTTAAAGCACAAGCTTTGGTTGAGCAGGCAGAGAAGAAAAAAGCCAATTTACATGAACAATTGCGTGTTCGTAAAGAAAAGATCTATGCCGATTATATGAAAGATGTCGACGATAAGATTGCTGCTTACACTGTTTCGCAAGAAGAAGTTCTCAAAGAGAAAAAGCGTGAGAATGAAAAGATGATTGAGGAAACTCTTTCGATGCTGCAAAAGCACTATGAAGAAAAAAAAGATGCTTGGATAAATGCCATCGTGCAAAATGTACTGGGTAGCTAAGCGAAAGGAGTATGTTTATGTTTCTTTCCAATAATGCTTTATCCACAAAAGCTAAGTCAATGTATGGACATAGGTTAGTGAAACATGACTATGAAGAATTACTAAGAAAACACTCTGTAAATGAGGTTGCAGCGTATTTGAAAAATGAAACAATCTATAAAGAAGTGCTAAAAGATGTTCATGAAAATAGTATTCATCGTGGACAGTTAGAAGCAATGCTTAAACGTGAAAAATTTGTTAAGCAACAAAGGTTGTTACGCTATGCTGATGTGCGACATGATCGCTTTTATCAATATAGTATTTTTCAAGAAGAAATTGATCAAATATTAAGTTGTATTCGAGCCTTGATGTCTGATGATTATTCTGCTTTTGTTTCTAATCTTCCTCTATTTATGAATCCATACATGAGTTTTGATTTAAAAAAACTTTTAGAGGTAAAATCAATCAAAGATTTAAAAGCAGTTTTAGCAGATACAATCTATGCAATTGATTTGTTACCTTGTTTAAAAGATGAAGATAATGTGGATTATGCAAGGTGTGAAACGGCCTTAAAGAAATCGTTTTATGAGTATCAACGAACTTTGATTCATAAAAAATTCAAAGGGGAATTGAGAAAGAATTTGTTGGCTGTGTTTGATACACAAATGGAATTACAAAATATTTGTAAGATTTATCGTATGAAAGAATATTTTCATTCAGATAAAGAAACAATTAGAAATAATTTAATTGTTGTGCATCAAAGACTGAGTGCAAAAATGTATGAAGAATTGTTAGATAGTAAAGATGGTGATGCTTTATTAGCTAAACTAGAAACATCACCATATAAGATTTATACTGATGATAAAGATTTTGTTTACATTGAATACTATTGTAATAAAATTACATATTCATTAGGTAAGAAGTATATGCATTTTTCTAATAGTGCACCACTTATTTATTTAAGTTATTCCATTCTTGATGAAATGGAGATTGAAAACTTAATTAACATTATTGAAGGAATACGTTATGGTGTACCTATTGAAAAAATTGAAAGTTTGTTAATCTATTAGGAGGAGAATTATGGCGATTGAAAAGATGCGACTCATCAATATTATTTCTGATCGAAAATACTTAGATGATGTCTTAGCACGCTTTGTTACGTTAAAAAGTTTCCATCCAGAGCCAGCGACAAAATTTGTTGATTCGGTGCATGGGTTAGAAATGTTAAATGAAGCAAATCCATATGAGGAGCCGTTAAATCAGATTAAAGAATTGGCAAATCTTATGGGTATGGAATTAACTTACCAAAATAAAGCCGATGATTCGTATGATTTAGAAGCGATTAAGCAAAAGATTGAGGAAATGAAAGAGCAATTCTCACATGCGATGAGTGTTCGTAAAGATTTGAAAATGGTAATTCAAGAAAATACGGATGCGAAAATGCAGATGGAAAATTTACGAGGATTAGGTATTTCCGTTGATGATTTGTTTAGTACTCGTTATTTGCGTGTTCGTTTTGGTAGGCTACCATTAGATAGTGTGGATAAGTTAAAATATTATCAGAATAAGCCTTTTGTATTCAAATCACTAAATTGTGATAGTGTATATAGCTGGTGTATGTATATGACAACAGCACATTATGAAGGGGAAGTAGACAATGTCTTTTCTTCATTATATTTCGAGCGTATTCGCATTCCTGAATTTGTTCATGATGAGCCAGAAAAGGCCGTTGAGAATTTAGCGAAAGAAATTGAAGATGATGAAAGTCAAATTGCTCATGTCGAAGAAGTGATGAAACAGATTATTCTTGATAATGAGGAAACAATACAGGCGATTTACAGTATTTTATGCAAAAAGAATATTATGTTTGAGGCACATAAGTATGTTGTGTGTCTAGGTGAAAGATTCTCCATTACTGGATTTGTGGCGAAAGATGATGTAGACAATGTGATGAATGTCTATGATGATATGAAAAATGTGGTTGAAATAGAAAATCGGCCACCTCATAGTGATAAACGTTTGACTCCACCGACGAAGTTGAAGAACGGGTGGTTACCCCGGCCCTTTTCACTCTTTGTAGAGATGTATGGTGTTCCTGCCTATAATGAATTTGATCCAACATTACTAGTAGCGATTTCTTATTTATTGTTATTCGGTATTATGTTTGGTGATTTAGGACAAGGATTATTACTTACTGTTGTAAGTGCGATTCTCTATCGTAAAAAAGGATGGGCACTTGCGGCTATCGGAGAAAGAATAGGAATATCGAGTGCTTTCTTTGGTTTCCTTTATGGATCTGTATTCGGTAATGAAACAATGTTGAATCCACTTTATAAAACACTGTTTCATTTGAAAGAAAAACCAATTGAAGTATTAGATTCATCATTTACGATGACATTGTTGATAGCAGCAGTTGCGATTGGGATTGTTTTAATCTTAATCTGTATGCTGATTAATACAATCTTAAACTTTAAAAACAATCATTTAGGAGAAGCGTTGTTCTCACATAATGGAGTAAGTGGATTAGTATTTTATACAAGTGTATTAGTAGCGATTGTTGCAATGATGAGTGGTGCAAATTTTGTCAATATTGGCTATGTTGCATTGTTAATCGTTCTTCCATTAGTGTTTATGTTCTTAAAAGAACCTTTGACACACAAATTGGAAAAAAAGGCGATGTTTAAAGAGGGATTTGGCTCGTTTGCAATGGAGAGTTTCTTTGAGCTTTTTGAAGTAATGCTGACCTATATCTCAAATACCATGTCATTTCTAAGGGTAGGAGGATTTGTCTTATCCCATGCAGGAATGATGCTTGTCGTTATGACGCTTGCGGAAATGGTCGGTCCTGCGTTTGCTTGGCTAGTAATCATTATCGGAAATATCTTTGTTATGTGTATGGAAGGAATGATTGTTGGTATTCAGGTATTGCGTTTAGAGTTTGATGAAATGTTCTCACGTTACTTTGAAGGAAAAGGAATTCCTTTTGAAAGTATTGCGATAGATATAAAATAAAAAAATAAAGGAGAAATATTATGTTAACATTATTTGAAATTTTGATTCCAGCTATTATGATTGCAGTAATTATACTGCCTTTGATTAAAGTGTTTAAAGGGGAAACAAGCGTGGCAAGTGCTAGAAAACGTTTAGCGACACACGTTACTATGTTCTTTACTTCAATTGCTGCCTCTTTGATGTTTATGATGTCAAATGTTAGTGCAGCAGAAGAAGCAGTTACTTCTGTGGTTGGTACAAATGCACAGGGAATGGGTTTTCTAGCTGCTGCATTAGCAACAGGAATTGGTTCACTTGGTGCAGGGATTGCTGTTGCAGCGGCTGCTCCAGCTGCCATTGGTGCATTTTCTGAAAATGACAAAAACTTCAGTAAAGCAATGATTTTCGTTGCTATGGGTGAAGGGGTTGCCATTTATGGACTTTTAATTTCCATCTTGATTATCAACAAATTATAATATGAAAATGTATTTGATTAGTGATAACATTGATACACAGATGGGACTTCGTTTAGCAGGGATTGATGGCGTAGTTGTACATGAACGCCATGAAGCACTTGTAGCCTTAGAAAAAGCGATGCATATTGAAGATGTAGCGATTGTTTTTATGACAACGAAGGTAATGGAACTGTGTCCTGATGTTATTTCTGAAATTAAACTAAAGCAACAAAAACCATTGATTGTGGAAATTCCTGATCGTCATGGCTCTGCGAAAATTGGAGAAACGATCGATCGCTATGTGAGTGAAGCAATCGGTGTGAAATTATAGAGGTGAAATCGATGGATAACTCAACAAAAGTTCTTGATTATTTTAGAAGTGAAATTGATGCAGTTTCTCGCAAGGAAGTTGATTCTATTTTAATTGAAGTAGATGGCATTGTGAGTGAGGCAGTAAAAGAATACCAGAAAGCCGCTAAAGATGATGCACAATATGCTATGCAACGTAAAATGAGCGAAGCAAATAGTATGCAGGCAAAAAAGATGGCAGAATTAAGTGCAGAAAAAAATAATCGCATTAATGAAAAACGACGTTATATTGAAGACATGGTATTTTCACAGGCGAAAGAGGCATTACTTGCCTATACACAAAGTGATCAGTATTTAGATGCACTTGTAAAAAAAATAGATACACTTAGTAAGAAAGTAGATATGGCAAATAGTACGCTATATTTAAAAGAAACAGATTTAAAATGGAAGGATAAGATTGCTGATTTTATAAAAGCAGATTGCAAGATTGAAGCAAGTGCAAATATTGTGATTGGTGGTTTTATTGTTGAAAATAAAAAGGCAGGAATCATTATAGATGAATCCTACGATTCATTATTAGAAGATCAAAAAGAGTGGTTCTATGCAAACTCTGGACTTGTGATTCGCTAATGAAAAAAGCAGAAATAGAAACAAGAGGTGAGAAATGTGAATGAAAATGTTGTGTATTCAATCAACGGACCAGTTGTAAAGGTCGCAAATGCCACAGCTTTCTCAATGATGGAAATGGTTTATGTTGGTA
>SAAR01001045.1 GCA_009916335.1 Erysipelotrichia bacterium
TGTTTTTATTATATCAAAACTTATTAGAAACTAATACAGATTGCTATTTCGGAATAATTTAATCCGAATTTGATCAATATCAGAGATAAAGATCCAAAAATGAAATAACATGTTATTAGTGATCGATTCACTATTGTAAAAGCTTCACCAAATTGTTGAACTGTTCGGTTTTGCGCTCGTCTTCCTGTTGAAGTTGGTTGACTTGTTTAGTGACGCGATTAAGTGATCTCGCGAACTGGTTGAACTGTCTCTGCGTCTCTTCCTGCATTTGGTTCCTCATTTCTTCCATCTGGTTTCTGATTTCTTGTATCTATTAGTTTTAAATTGATATTTGCGTGTTAAGCTGCTGATACTGAATTTAATATTGCTCAATTTCCATCTTCTGGCTTTCAATTTGCGTTTTCTGCTGTTTGATCTGCTGCTAAACTTAATTTGCGACATAATAGATTAGTGTGGTGACTTTTTTTGTGGCGTAAGCCACAAAAAAAGTCACTTTTGTCAAAGTTTAAGCGAAACCAGATATATTTATGTGTTATTTAGTACTTAATTAAGATTTTAGAAATAATTTTTTTCGACATTTTGACTGATGGTCTTGTATTGTAATCTGAATTTTTATAAATTGGTTTATGATGTTATGGAAAATCAACTTTGTTATTCAGACTATAAATCCCATTTTAATAATTAGAAACTTGGATGACACATCATGGTATCAATGATAGAAACATTTCTCAATAAATTCATAAAAATTAAAATAAATACTTGTGACTTTTTATTGTTCACTCCAATTAAATGAAATCGATGGATAACCAACCTTGAAAAAACAATTTACTGGGGTAATAAACCATGTCTCAGGTGACAAAAGTTAAATAAAGTCAGACAACAGCACAGCAACACTAAGTACTGAACAACAATGTTGGCATAACCATAATTTTGTAGAACAAGAGCAATTCTTGTGGTCAATGGTCCAATGACACCAACCAAATTGTAAAAGTTTCGCAAATATGGGAACGATTGAACAATTAAATCAACAAAAGTTGGGGGCTAACATCAAAGTGTGGAATCAAAGA
>SAAR01001046.1 GCA_009916335.1 Erysipelotrichia bacterium
CTTGCATGGTTTTGAGGATTTTTAGGTGTTGACCATATACTTATTTGGCAAAAGATCCCATTCCTGCAGGAATTATCATTATGAGGGCATAAAAGAAGCCCCCATGCATGTGTTTTTCCTGATCTTTTTTTAACACTCCAACCTAATGTTTCTGCGTGAGCAATCGCAGCTTCAATATCCTTATCAGGATGCCGTGGTCTATTTGACATAGTATTCCTTATGACTGTAAGTATAACAAGAAAGCTATTTAGTTGTCAAGTGACAACTAAATGAATCTATGATTATATTGATAATTCATGTGCAATAAAGTATCTTAAAGTGGTCATTGATATTGGTTTATTGAGTTTAGCATTGATAATTTTTAAAGCACTACTTTGACTAACGCCGATAGAAAAAAGCTGAGTAATTTCTTGTTTATAGGGATCAAGTATGCGTGTCTTGTTTTTGGCTCCCTTGGGTCTTCCTAATATTTTTCCCATTGCACGCGCAGCAGATAACCCCTGCTTGGTTCTCTCACTAATAATTTCTCTCTCCGTTTGAGCAAAATATCCATATATGGCCAGAAGCAATGCTGACAAAGCTTCATTTTTATTAGTAGAAAGTTCTGGTTGATTTGTAAAAATGAGTTTTAGTTTATGTTTATTGAATTGTTCAACCAAATTTAGGATTTCAAGCATGTTTCGTCCGAGTCGTGAAAGCTCAGTACAGATAAGAATATCACCTTCCCCCATCTTTTCTAAAAGGATATCAATTTTACGTTCTTTTTGACTTTTTTTTGAAGAAATTTCTAGCTCGATAAATTCATCAATCAGCATTTTATGTTGTTGCGCATATTCCAGGATCTTGTGTTTTTGATTTTTCAAGGTTTGTTGCTCAGTGGAGACTCGAATATAGCCAAAAACCATCAAAAATCCTTTATTGCTATGAAATAGCAAATATTTTATTATTTTAGCATAATATCAATATTATAACCCAAACTGCTAGTTGTAAATATGGTTTGAAAGTTGCTTTAGACTCCATAAAAAGCCGTGGGAGGCGAGATTATGGAGCGAAATATTATAACAGTT
>SAAR01001047.1 GCA_009916335.1 Erysipelotrichia bacterium
TAGATTGCCATGTGCTACTTCTTGTTTGATTCGCTCTAAATTTATAGTCATGTTTTCTCCTTAAAACAATAATAACACGGTTTCCCGTGTTAGTCAAGTATATTATTTATTAATCTTTGCGAGTGCATCAATAACATCTTTATTAATATCATGGTTTCTTTCAACATAATACGTTTCCAGTTCATCACGTTCAGTTCTCCGCTTAATGCTTGTCAGTGCCATTTTCGCAATTTTTAGTTGTTCTTGGAGTTCGTCGTTTTCTCTAATAGCAGTTAAAGATTCTTTGTGAAGTTTTAAGAATTCATCCGCAGTCACTAACTGCATTTTTTCATCTATGATTTTTTGAACCGTTTCTTTTTTATAAGGCAACAAGTGTTCTTGGAGTTTTTCAACCGAAAGTTTGTCGGTGTCTGAAGAACATTCATACCCTACAATCGTTGCTAGTGCTTTTTCTAAATCAGGCAAAATCCAGTCTGTTTGAATAGTTCCTAAATGCCCATCATGTTTAATCGTTACAATAACATGCTCGATATACTTTTTCACTTTGATTAATTCTTCTGTTTTCATTTACTACCAAACTTTCACTAAATAGTCTTTGATGTCTTTTTGTCTAAATATGACCAAATTACCATCTTCATCTTCAAATTTATTCGTCCCAATTATGCGCCACAGAACGTCATCTTTGCTGTAATCATTAGACCAATCGCCATCGTCGTCAAGTGTTTGGAATCCATTGATGACTTGATACCTTGCTTTTTTCATTCGATTACCTCGTAAGTTTTTTCGAAAATTTCAGGTTTACATGGATAAATCTCACCTTCTACACCTTTAATGATGTAGTCGCCAGTTTTAGCTGTCATAACACCTTCAAGAGTTTTTATCTCGCAATACGCATCTTCTGGATAAAATTTTCCAAAATTATATGTAATGATTTTACTATCGGAAACAGCGTCCCAAAACCAATCACTTCCCATCAATCCTCTTGCATTCAATCGTTCTACTTCAATAACTACTGGTTTTTTACGTGCTTTCATTTTTTATCTCCTCTATTTACTCTCAAAACGCC
>SAAR01000216.1 GCA_009916335.1 Erysipelotrichia bacterium
TCCAGGCGTGCTCCTTCAACCGCTCGGACATCTGCCCACTTTTGTAGAAGGCGATTTTAGTCAAAAATGGCTTAAAGTGTGATTGTACTACACTAAAATAGTTAGAAAGTATAGTTATGAAGTCTCAAAAATGCTTCGCTTTCTTCACTGTATGTTTCCACTGCCAATAAGTTCCCTCGGATATTGAAAATATGCTTTTTCCCATCAGGATGGAAAAGGATATAAAGATGAATTTTCCCCCACATTTCAAGATAGCCTTGTGTCATTGCATAATGCTCTTTGATACGGCATGCCACATAGGCTTGAACGCTTTCTTTTGATTTGTTGAGAAAAGCTTCTTTGGGCAACACCATGCGACGCCTTGAATCCATTAATGCCAATACAAAGAGTGGTTCATTGATCCTTTTAAAGTATGTCTCCATGAAGAGATAGGGTGTTTTCATAGCTTCTAACTGTTGTATTGCATTTAGTAAAGGCTCATAATAGTGTTTTTCAATCAATAAAATCTCACATAGTGCCACAAGAAATGTTTTGTTTGTATGCACATAGTCATAATGTGCTGAGGCGAGCCAGGTTTGTAGTGTGTTACATCTCAACAACGAATTCAACTTGGATATTCCTTTTGAAATTACATGATAACCGAGTTGTTTTAGCACCGTTGAAACAGCATGCTTTTCAAGCTTGAGATTAATTTGTTCTATTAGTTCGTGCATATGTTTCCTCCCAAGCTTTAATCAAGATTTTTAATCTTCTGTGTACGATATATACACTTTATTTCTCTTCAATTTACATACACAGCCACCGCTAGGTATAATTTTTCTTCTGATTTGTTTAGTGGCAGAAATTTCAATTTCACATATACGTTCTCTCATAATCTCCATCGTTTGAACTATTTCTTCTAATGTTAAATCATCTTCTACTGGAGTATTTGATAAATATCTTCTTGACTTTTCAATTTGCTCCTGCAACATTTTCTCTATTTCTAAAAGTTCATTCTTGGCTTGATTGTCAATTGAAATCTCACCATGTTTTTCTTTGTGAAAAAGCTCTTTGATATGTTCATTTTCCTTGTTTAGAGATTGTTCTAAAGCTTTGAATGGCATTGTTTCCTCCTTGGGTTATTTTGTATAAAAAAATTCTACATCTCCAAATAAGTTTTGAGTTTTCTACCTATTTTTGGATTTTTAATCTTTTTAATGGCAGATGTTTCAATCTGGCGTACTCTTTCCCGTGTTATACCCATCGTTTTAGCAATTTCTTCTAATGTGAAATCTCCAACGATGCTTATATTTGAAGAGGATCTTTTTAATTCTTCTAGTCTGTTCTGTAAAGTTGCTTCGATCTCTACAAGTTCATTTTTAGCTAACGTATCAATTGAAATTTCACCCATTACTTCTTTTCTAAACAGCTGTTGAATATGTTTGATTTCTTTCATTAACTCTTGCTCTAAGATTTTAAACGGCATAGTCTTGTCCTTCATTTAGATTCTGGGCATAGAAATTTATTTCTATACATATATATAAAAAGCCAAGGTGTGATTTTGTTAATAGTAAAAGGTGATTTTTTGATTTTTTGATGAAAAATGTAACAAAGCTACCCATTATTTTGAGTAGCTTTTCCTATTATGGACGAATGTGAGATTAATTATTTTACGAGAGAAAGATGACTTTTTATCTTTAACTTATCCTTTTAGCCATTTTTTCTACATACCCCAAGAGAGCCATTTTGAGTGGCTTTCCTGCTGAATAATCCGCTGGAAGAAGTTGTTCTGCTCTTTTAGATTCTATCGCCAAATGATACCCTTCGTTATATGGTTTCATGGTTGCTTGTTCATCTATCGTGCCATCAGAGCGTTTGATTTCACGGTAAACCGCTATAGATGTTCCGCCACTTTTATTGATAAGGGAAAAAGCAGGTATATCGGTTTGCCCATCTCCGAGGAAGATCATATTTTCAAAAGGAATACGAAGATTTTTGCTCACTTCATTAACCTTAGATGGGTTATCACCTCTTTTAGGTGAAACGCCCTTTGCAATCATGTAAAGCTTTTGTGTCTTGATGGTATGCCCAACAGTTTCTTTGATATACGCTAGCTTTCCATGCTCATCTTCATCAAGGGAACACGCAAATATCTCTTTAAAGTGGTCACTCAAATTGTGTTCATCAAAAGCACCTTGGATCATCTCAGTAATGCCACCACTAATGCAGTAATACTCTAACTTGATGTTCTTTTCTTTGTGCTCTTCTTGCTCAACAATCATCTGCAAATCATCAAAGATAGAATGACTGCCATATCTTCGACTCAAGCCATCGTAAAGGTTGACTTTTTTACCGTACTTGTATAGCGTTTGATTGTTAAGTGCATATTTTGGGTCTCGTTTTCCATAATCAATGAAAGTTTTTAAATAAGCATGCTCCATATCATACCCCTGAGCAATCTTTTTAGCACTTTCTTCCCAAAATATTTTTGCCTCGACACCCCAATCATCAAAGATAACTTCTTGCTGGAACTTTGGGGAAAGCGTAATATCAAAATCAAATATGATAGCTATAATATTGGACATTTTGACCTCGTTTGTATTTAAAGTTAGGGTTAGTTTTTATTTATATTGTTTAGATTTTCTTGCAAAGTTCTTGCAACATCAACACATTAGGCAGTAGCATTGCTCCCGTATTCTTATTGCCTACTAACAAGACTTTATTTTCATTTTCTAACCATAAAGTTCCTAATAGCCATGCTACATAGGCGTCAAGATGATCATCTTTTTCAATATCACATGGAACGCCAAAAGATAATTTTTTATTTAAATTGGTAATTATCTCTTTTATTATTTCTCTCTTTTGTGCTGATGTCCTTTTCTTCTTACCTGTCCCACCTTTATAATTCCAATCATGTACATTATTTTGTAGCCAAAGCCATAAAGCAAGCGCAGGGTGAACTTCAACAATATATTTGCCTTCAAAAGTTTTCTCTTGTTCATCTTGACTGGAAATTAATTTAAAAGGAGTTGGCTTTTTAGGCTTAAATTCATCATTAATCTGTGGAAGACCAAAGCAATGTTGAGTAATTGCCCAATGGGAGCATCCAGCATAAGGTAAAGTCGATATTCCTTCAACTTTTGGAATTATTTTATTGATTAATATTTCTATTCTTCTTTGATAAAAAGGGTTGTCACCATCTTCAAAATTTTCCGACATACCTCCTGTTAAAGGTGCATCCCAGCATATTAATATATCTTCTTCTGAATTTTTAAATTCATCATCAAGATACTCTTTTAGCTTATTAGCTTCTATTTCAGTGAACCCATCAATATCATTATAAATAACAGTTCTTTTAGAAGGTGCAGGGTCGATACCTATAACTTTCATAACTATCACCATCCTTTTTTGGACGATGATAACATTCTGTAACTTAAGTTTAATCACATATATATGATTGTTTTTAGGTTTATTCTTGCAATAGAATATTTTATGAATAATTTTAAGAATTCTGACGAATACAAGCAATATATGGATAGTTTAACTGATAAAATAAAGCTTTTTCGCAAAGATAAGAAGATAAGTCAGTTGGCACTGGCTAATATTTTAGATCAAAACTCCACATCTTTTATAGCGCGTATTGAGCTAAGAAAAGATGGGCATAATTACAGTTTTGCCCATCTACTTATGATCGCGAAAGCTCTAAATATAGATATTAAAGATTTAATTCCTTCTAGCTTATAGTTTCATCATCCCAAATTGAAATAGGTACAAATAAGCTTCTTTTTTCATCAATAATTGAATATTCATTACATTTTTTATTTTTCTTTACTTCAACATATTGCGCACACACCATAACTTGCTCAAAATTACTTGCCGTCAAGCCTCTAATAGCATTTGTTAGATCGCTTTTCGTTTTTGGTTCATGTGATTTTGCTAGATACGTGTGCACTTTTTCTGCTAATTGTTCATGAAAATTCTTGAATGATCCCATTTTGAAACTATTACTTGTATTTTGAAGTGTCTCTTCATTGAATGTGTTATGCAAAGAGTTAATAAAATACTCGGCAAGCTTTATTCCAATTTCCATGTATGTTTTGTTTAGTATAAAATCAAATTTTTTTTGTTTAAACGCACAATCGTATATCTGACAAATGACTGCATACTTAATGGCACTCGTTGCTTGACGCATGACGCTTGCAGATAAGCCTTGACCCGAGCATAATTTTGCATTTTCAAGCATTTCAACTGACTTCATATTAAACCAAGACTTGTAAGCATTTTTTGCATCGTCACTAATGCAACACTCTTTTGGATCAAATGTATGAAATGATTTAAAATCTACATCCAATTGGTTCAGTACTTCAAGAGATGTATTTTGAAAGATGCTGTGATCCAAAGAATGTTGACTAACAAAAGCTTTTAAAGGGGATAGGCTTTCAAGTGGTATTTTTATAATATTGAACCTATTTAGAAAACCACTAAGAAAGTCTGATATCTTAACATCTGAACGAAACCACTCTTCATTAGTAGCAGCAATAATCGAAAGAAATGGGTTTAAAATAACAATACTTTCACCCATCCCATGAACACCAACAATATCTTTTGTATATGGTTCACAGTCATACAAAGCTGTTATTGAAGCTTTTGTTTCCTGATTTTTATTTAATTTTGTCAAAAATTCTGATGCTTCATCAATAAGAAGGAGCGCACCATGATTTGAATTTTCTAGAAATTTTATCATCCCTTGAAAAGAAGAGCCTGCACCAAGAACAAATCTGTTAGAAGCTATTTTTGTTTCTTTCGTTTGAGTCTTACTTTTAGCTTCTATTGTCATTTCGAGTAATTTCTTTTCAACTTTTTCAATAATTATTTTTCTTAGAAATTTAATTGTTGTACTCTTTGAACTAATCGTACTTGGTGCGACAATTAACGTCCACACATTAAGTCCTAGCTTATTGGTTGCACCATCCATGGTATAAACACGTGAACCAATGACTGAACTCATAAAAGATAATGCTGTTGATATGATTATAGGCTCTGCAACATCAATATGCTTTGACGATTCACTGAGTAATGCATCTATAAAATATGAAAAATTTGGCTTATTATTCATCGTAAACCTCTAAAAATTTTCACTTTTTTTGATGCAATATATTTATCAAGATCGTGAATATCATAAACAATACGCGAACTATGAGCATCGCCTAGTTTACAAAATTCTAAATTTATTCCTATGGTTCTCCATTTTTGTAAAGTAGCTTCTGTCACTCCTACATATTGAGAGGCTTCCTTTGGCGATAAATATCGTTTTACACATTCCATGGTAAATCCTCATTTGATACTTTTGAGGCTGTTTCTGCCATGTGAAAATCTTGATGAACGCTATGACCAATTAAATATTGTTCTAACAACGCTAAAAGTTCTTTATCTCTTGAGTTAGTTAGATAAGTATTGATTTGATTTTGATCGCTTCTTAGATGATATGAGCTATTGAAAACGAATTTTTTGCCATTTTCGGAAAGAGTTTCTGCTTGCCCTTTCTCTTGCCTATTTTTTATAAGACCAATCAGATCTTTCAGCAAAATTGTTTCTTTGTGGTTTGTAGCTTTTTGAGTAAGCTCAACATATTGTGCTTCAATAATGTTGAACTTACATGTAGCGGTTTCAAATA
>SAAR01001048.1 GCA_009916335.1 Erysipelotrichia bacterium
ACTTTAGATCAACGAGTGTATAACAGAAATTGTATATAACTAATTTAACTAAAATGAAAATAATAGTAAGTTTTTCTGGTGGAAAGGATAGCCAGGCATGTCTTATAGAGGCTGCGCATAAATATGGAGCTGATAAGATAGAGGCTGTGTTCTGTGATACTGGATGGGAACACCCTGATACATATAACCATATATATAATGTTTGTTTGGAAATGGGTATAAAATTGATAATCCTAAAGTCAAAGTATGACTTTGTTTCCTTATGTGAACATAAAAAACGTTTTCCTTCTACTAATGCAAGATTTTGCACTGGTGAATTAAAAATGAAACCTATGATAGATTATGTACTCTCTTTAAATGAGAGCTGCATTATAATTCAGGGTATCCGATCCGGCGAAAGCAATGCACGTTCTAAAATGGAACCAGAGTGTATGTATTTTAAATCATACTTTGTGACAAATAATAAAGGCAAAAAGGAATCATACAGAGGTAAAGACGTTCGCGAATATTGCTCTAAATATGATGCATCAGTTTTAAGACCTATATTCAAATGGACGGCACAAAATGTTATTGATTGCATTTTAAATGCTAATCAAAAACCAAACCCTCTTTACTATAAAGGTTTCTCAAGAGTTGGATGTTTCCCATGCATTATGTGTAGACAATCAGAAGTAAGGGAGCTTATTAAAGACGAGACTATGAAGCAACGTTTATTGAATGCTGAACATAAAATAGGACGTTCTTTTTTCCCTCCTGATTATATACCTAAATATGCCTGTAAAAATGGAAAATATCCAATGGTAGAAGATGTTTTTCAATACGTAAGTGATAAAAATGCTACTCTTGACATGTTTGAACCGGAAGGTGGTTATGCTTGCATGAGTATGTTTCATGGACTTTGCGAATAAAACTCAAATTAAGAGATCCTCCGAACTTGTACCTCCATTTATAACTTGAAGCTAATGCCAAAGACCAGGAACCTTTAGTATACACATCTGCAGTTAAGGCTAAATCAATGTAGTCATTTATAGCGAAATAATATCCCATCCCTTTTGCATAAAAAC
>SAAR01001049.1 GCA_009916335.1 Erysipelotrichia bacterium
CTTGACTTCACACTTTAATATTTGCCGTTAAAAAGAATAATTTCGCGTTTTACCGCAATGTTCTTTAAAAATTCATTTGATTTAAACAGATAGATATCGCCTGTTTTAGATTAATATAACAGACTATTTTTTAGCTCTATTAATCTATAAAGTTCTTTTATAACATAGCCTTATTAGTACAAATTAAGGTGGTTATAAATGGCTTTTGATATTGAGAAATCTATTAAGTATGAATACATATTTCAAAATGACGTGTCAATCAATGCCACTGAAGACTATACATTAGATGTTGTTCTAGATGAGTACGCCAAACTGTATCCTGCTTCTAATTCATATCAACAGATAGCTTTAGATATGTATCTAGAACTTGTGAGACGACAAGCTGCATTACTAGAAACAACTGTTATGGGCTTTATAACGAATGTCATGAGTGAAATCAGACTTAGGTATAAAGACATACGTTGTGAAGAAAGATGTACTTATTCTCTTGAAATCATATTCATGATTATTCTCTTAGCATCCTGTAGAGGTATTGTTAAATCTGAAGATATTGTTTCCTTTTATAGAAAACATTATCCCGAGCTTTTTCTACTAATACCAGGAATACCAAAGCAAGAGCATAAATTAAGTGTTAGTACTATCAATCTAGCTATGACATGGATATCACCTGAGGATGTAAATGATTTCTTTACCGCCTATTTTGCTCAAATTAAGCATTTAATCACCGAGCAGATAACATATAACGGTAACCGTTATATGTTCAGAGATGAAAACATCAAAGATACCATAGGATTTGATGGACAAGAGCTTAAGGTGTTAAGTCCGCATGGATCGATCCATTACATATTAATCTAAACGATCCATTTTTAAATTTGCAAAACTAAATCTTTTTGTAAATTCATTTCTTTTAAACAGATTCCAATAACTCTTCTTTTTCTGAATAAAATCCTAACTTTATGAAGCACTGTACCACTTTTTAACTGTACCAATAGGCTAATTTTTCATGTTCTAAACTGTAGATGTTCTTGCATTTTAAAAGGGAGAATATTTATGAGAAGTGAAG
>SAAR01001050.1 GCA_009916335.1 Erysipelotrichia bacterium
AAAGAAAAAGTATTAAAAGCTACATGCTCATATTTCTATCTATTATTTTATTAGTAAATTCTTATTTAATCTTAGACCGTCATATTGAAGTTTGGAATGAGGGGAATCATTACATTTCTAATAAGATTTTGGGTATGAATAGCGAATATATTTGTACTTCTCACAAAATTTTTCATATAGAACCAATATTTGAACGTTTGGGTGTTAAAATTGAAGACTTAAATCAATCTCTATGTCGTGAAATTACACTGATACAGGAAGAAGTTTTAACTGAATTAGTTTTATATAAACCAAAAGGTATCTAATGAAAAAAATATTGATTGTATTCGGAACTCGTCCAGAAGCGATAAAAATGGCACCATTGGTGAATGAGTTTAAAAAGTATAAAGATCGTTTCGATACCAAAGTTTGTGTCACTGCACAGCATAGGGAAATGTTAGATCAAGTACTCGAAATTTTTGAAATTGTTCCTGATTATGATCTAAATATCATGAAAGCTGGACAAGATTTGTATGATGTAACCTCCAGTGTATTACTAGGGATGAAAGAAGTTTTGAATGATTTTCAGCCTGATACTGTATTTGTTCATGGAGATACCAGCACTACATTCACTACGGCTCTCGCATGTTTTTATCAGAAAATCTCTGTGGCTCATGTCGAAGCAGGATTGCGTACATACAATATATACAGCCCATGGCCAGAAGAAGCAAATCGACAGCTAACTGGAAAGCTGGCAACTTATCACTTTGCTCCAACACCAACATCAGAACAAAATCTACTAAGTGATGGAGTAGCTGCTCAACAGATAACCATTACTGGCAATACTGTAATCGATGCTCTGATAATAACAGTAAATAAGATTACAGGTGACGAACAACTACAAAAAGAGCTTATTGCCCAAATTAATTTGCCATTTGACATTCAAAATTCGAAATTTATCCTTGTAACGGGACACCGTCGTGAAAATTTTGGTCAAGGATTTATCAACATTTGCGAAGCTTTAAAAGAAATTGCTATGAATAATCCAGATATTCAAATCGTCTATCCTGTCCATCTTACTCC
>SAAR01001051.1 GCA_009916335.1 Erysipelotrichia bacterium
ATTTTCTTAAAATAATTTTCTTCTTTCTGATTTGGAGTTAAACCATTGTTGGCGGAATGAGGATTATAATTGTTATAAAATTGTTCGATGTATTCAAAGCAAGAGAGTTGAACTTCTTGAATGGAGTGATAAGTTCTGCGATTAATTTCTCGTTGTTTAAGATACTTGAAAAAGACCTCAGTGACGGCATTATCATAAGGATATCCAGGCTTGGAGTAAGAAGCAAGCAATTGATGCTCATCTAATAACTTTCTAAAGGAAGCTGATTTAAATTGGCTTCCTTGATCCGAATGAAAGATAATTGGTTCCTTAGGCTTCCTCTTATTTATAGCTATTTCTAAGGTGTCACAGGCGAGTTTGGCATCAATCCTATCACTTACTTTCCACGCAATACATTTCCTTGAGTAGAGGTCAAGAATAGCACAGAGATAAACATGTCGTTTAGGTCCTATAGAGATATAAGTGAAATCTGTTGTCCATACTTGATGTGGTTGGTCAGGATTAAATTCTTGCCTGAGTAAGTTCTGAGGGTACTTTTTTTTTGAGCTTTTTTAAGTGATGGTTTTGGCTTAACGGTTGCCATTTTAGAACTTGCCTTACTTATTATCTTGAATGCACATTATTTCTATCAGTCTTAATTTCAGTACCCGACGTCTAGCACCTTAAAAGCCTACGACCTAAAAGACACATCTACTTTAATATAAAGAAAAAGTAGTGAAGGAGGATTCCGTCGAATCTTTCTTCACCACTAATCTCAGTATATTTATTTTTTAATAAATACCCCCATATTTTTATTAAAAAAATTTAAAGCGGTAAGTCCTTCACCATTTATTCTATAGATATGAGTAAATCGAGGATATCAAATACAAACTGAACTATTATAAATTGCTCTTAAGACCAAAAAGAATTCAAAGTTATTATGAAAACCACAATGAATTTTCTGTTTCACAGCATATGGTGCTCCCAAATCATATACGATTAGGGCTGCATTACCCCAGAGAAAACAAGCCACGCTAGAGTAGTTTTAGCCACTAAGCTGAGAATAATGTAGATATATTCTC
>SAAR01000217.1 GCA_009916335.1 Erysipelotrichia bacterium
AAGTGGTTAACGGCATTCTCAATGGAAGAACTGACAAGGTCCATTTCTGCTGGAAAAGAAGAGGCTCTGAAGGATATCCCTATCCTCGCTCAAATGAATACAATTGAAATTGACGAAGTATTAGCGGAAGCCCTGCAGAAAAACAGACTCGTATCAATTCAATTGAACGAAAAAGATAACCTTGGGCGTCAAACTGAGTCAATAGTAGGGCATTTCAGAGGCTCTCTTACGGGAAATAAAATCTTCATTAACAATCAATGGATCTCACCGGAATCTATTCGCAATATACAGCTTTTACAAGAGGAAAAATGGTTCCAGATTCACGTCTTTACAAATAATCGAATGCAAATAGCCAGAAAGAATCCTAATCCAACATCTTTCCCTATTGAAGAAAATGATACTTTTGATACGGAAATTACCTGGATTGAGGACTTCAATCAGAGCGAGGAGTGGATAGAGTAGTCGGAGGCAGTGGTGATACCTAACCAGCACAAAAAATGTATGCACAGTGCTACTATTCACCGCTTTTTCCCAATTTTTAATCTATTCCTTCCTTGATTGAGAAAGCGTATACTTATATTTAAAGGGGGGATATCATCAAAGTGGAACATTATGCGCAAGTCGTTGATCAGATTCATTTTAGGATTGATACGATTAAAGCTATTATCAAGGAAACTGAAATCTACCTACACAAGCAATTGAACAGTGGTGTACCGATAGAACATTTATCTGATCATTATTCATTGCTGGATACAGAAGAAGGCCGCCTCAGTGGATTGAACGAATCATTGAAAATACTCCAATCAGCATTACGCGATTATAGAGAAAGGGAGCTATAGTAGCGCATTGGTAGTCATTATTGGAAATTATTACGAACTAGAAAATCAACTAACAGAGATTCGTTTTATGCAGGCATTAGATAAAGGTTCGATTTCGCTCTTCATAGACCGATTGCTGCATTAGCAGTTACTGATGCAGCAGTTCAATCGATTGAATGTATATATGGAAGAACTTACTCTCAATTGAGGAGCCAATGCTTAGAAAGCATTGTTAACTTCGAACACATAAAAAGTATGCCCCCAAAAATTATAAACATTAACAGAAGGTTCCAAGCAATTACCATTAGCTTAGAACCTTCTCTTTAATGCTGTATTATATACTGGATTTCTAAATCATTGTAGCGCTGATAGTTTGTGTAATGCTTGATGGTAAAGTATTCCTTGACATATTTACGATTTATCTGGAAATGCAGGTTGAAATTTTCCAATTAAAACTGCCCTTAATAAGTCATCAAGCAGACAACACGCATGTAACATAATCCAGTTCATTCTACTATATTCGGAATAATCGAATTCAAAATTTTTCATGTAATTTACTGCAAATTCCTCTGCTTTGTTTCGGAAAGCTCGAAAATCACCATGTCCTATTTTATTCCTCATCTGTCTTAAAACTTCTGCCAAATTCCCAGCATTTTCTCCAAAATCTTTAATGAAGTACGGAATTAAAAGACTGTCGATTTCTCTTGTTCCCTGATTGGGTTTAAGCAAAATAAATTCAAGCAGAGAATATGTTTTGAAAAAATGATATTGGTTATATTCATTATCTTTTTCTATTGCATTTATCAAAAAATCAATTCGATAATAATCTGCTTCTTCTAGCAAGGTATTGTCTAACCTATTCCCAATAATTTTAAGTAGCTTTTTACGATCATCTAAGGATTTTGCTTTTTTAAAACCTGGACTAACTTGAAACATACAATTGAAAATAATATCATTTCTTACCGTCGGGGAAGCATTACTCGAGTAGATACACCTTAAATATATTTCTTCAGGTCTATGAAAATAAACAAAATTCAAAAACGTTATAATCTTTTCTGCATAGTCTCCTTCGCAAAATCGTTCATCGAAACAGTTTGAAGTCCAATCAAAGAATGACATATCTTCATCAGAATAGTCAAAATACAACCTTATCATGTTATCTACTAGATAACTGACACACTTGTCAATCGAATTAATATCTTCCAGTGTACCTTCGGGTAAGATAGAATTCAGTACGCCTTGAAGAAAGCGCAAATCGTACATTATTCCTATGCTACTACCAAATTTCGCTATATCTTCTTTAATTTCAAAATTTTGTTGTTTTATATCCTTCAAAATTTTTTCTTTTATATCTTCCTTCCAATCTTCCGGGATATTGGAAATATATAACTTTAATTTTTCTGATACTTGAGTTTTCTCAATTTTTCCAAACATATCAATTATTACCAATGCTACTTTCACCACCTTTAACTAACCACTAAGATTTGCAGCTCCTTATGTATGAATATTCTAGTTTCGTCATAAAGTACATAACTGACTAGTAGTTGCCCTGTACAGCGGATATTTTAAATTTTATGACTCAAAGAACGTCTAATATGAAATATATTATTCCCTTTTTATACATTATTCATTAGTTCCTTTCATGATCCCCACCACTTGGTTTAAGTGTAACAGGGCTTTTTCTAGAAACGCCTGCTCGGACAAAACACAAACAGAGTGCCCTTCTTGTTGTAAAGTTTCCACTTTTTGCATCTTCAGACTTCGCGGATCCTCTTGAAAGAGATTGGTGTTCGCCTTTCCGACCACAAGGATGGTGGTATCTTTAGTGACAGCTACTTGCGGATTGCCTCCTAAGGCAGTGACTAATGCGTGCGCTTGTTTCCGAGATAACGTATCCAATTTACCCGTAAATACAATCTTTTCTCCTCGTAACATATGCGCGTCCCCCCTTTTTCACAGACTATCTGCTAGTCAGGTCCGTTCTATTCTTCTATTTTACAGCTATCGGAAGGGGTTTCGCAACAAGCATAGAACGTATATTCTGATTTCAAATCGGAAAGCTGCTCATTATTTGAAAAGAAGAGCTTTAATAAGGTTTCCTAACGAAAGAGGAACGGAAATAAGGAGTTTTGAGGTATTTTAAACACATGTGCCGACTATGTGGGAAATAAAATTAGAGGTATATCAGGTAAACGATTTTTATGCAAAAAATAGTTATTTGCAATATTGTACATTAATCATTTTGAAATATAATGCAACTTATTATTTTCGATTATTTAATTCCCATATATTATGTTAAAATGTATGGGAACGTAGGTTCTTTTTATGGAATGGAGGATTATTATGGGACAAAACACTATCCTTCCTGAGAAGGAAAGAAATTTACTACTTTATAGTAATTATATTCATACTGACGAAGGTTTTAATGATTTAATAGCCTTACTTAAAGAACATCCCAAAGTAAAACTAACTGATATAGTTACTAAATCAGATTTAACAAATAGAATAATAAATAACCATCATATCTGGTTAGATAGATCACGTGCTGAATGGAATTATAGAAAAATAAATCCCGTTGTAACTAATAAAGAGTTATTAAGAAAGAAATGGAAAAAATGTGCTCTTTGCGGTGAACCAACTAGAATAGAGCATTATATAATAAATAAACACAATCAAAGAGAGATTAATGTCGGCGGAGAGTGTATCAAACAATTTATGGGGAAAGAAATTGGGTATTTATCCAATAAAATATTAAAAAATCCATCAGCTGCTGTTAAATACGAACGATTAGTTAATGAATATCCTGAAATTCGTAATATCCTGTTTAATGACAAAGACTTCTTAAGTAGAACAAAGCTTATTCTTCCGACAAGTTATTGCACTAGTTATAAAAAAATTCACAAGAAAATAACGGGTCAATTAAATAATTACTTCAATAACGATTTAGTTGAAGTAAACACAATGGAATTAGAACGTAATATTAGAATATACAATAACGTAAAAGAGTCATTCGAAACTTATTATAAAAAGAATGAGGGTGATTTCGCTTATCTCTCAAGAGATATCATTAATTTAGTTGCTAATCAACAAAAAGAAATTTATTCTGAGCTTGTCCAAACTATGCAAAATAATAACGGGAAAATAACAAAGGATATCGCATCAAAGATTAAAGTAGAATCGTTCCTCGTTGCATTCTCTGAAGCAATTCCAAAATTTTATTCTGAAGATTTTATGATTGAAAAATGTAAAACGGGTTTAATTGATATCACTATTTACGACCATCAATTACCATTAAATTTTACTATTAGCTCATCTATATTTATTGATTTTTTTGGTGGTTTTATAGATAGAGATAATAAAAAAAGAAAATTGAAACATTTTTGCAAGATTAACTACTCCTCCTTACAAACTAGAGACACTAAAACCAATGAAATAATAAAAAATAAAGCTATTGACTTGTTAAATTCTCAGGGCTACACAAGTAACTATGAGTTATCATATAGAGATATATACGGTATATCACCAGAAAAAGACCCTCAATTTGATAAGAAAAAATATAGATTAGAGAATCTATTGGATAACTTGAGTATCTTTAGAGTGAGCTCTGACCAAAAACTTCATGTCTGGACAAGTTCTCAACTATTAAAAAGTGGAAAAGAACTTGTATTAAATAATGATGAAGTAACTAAACGAGAGGTATTAAAAAAATTATTAAAAGATACTAATCTTTTCGATCAGAAAGATTTATATACATATATAAACAATGAACTTGAACTAAAAAAATAAATCTCCTTTAATAGCATTTTTGACACTTGGAAAGACTTCGTACCGACTAGTAGCAACCGTGTATATTTTATATACAAAGAAATCATACATTTTTGACAAAAATTTATAAACAGTAGCGTTTACTTAAAAATAGGTGCGAAAATAAAGCCTTTTGAAGTCATTTGAAACCGTGAAGCGGATGATTATTCATAAACAAACAAGAAAGGTCTTATTCATATAGATAAGTCAAAAAGAACAGAAAAACAAAAACGCCCAGTCCTTTTTTCGTTTTGTGTCGCCATACGCCCTGAACGATCCTGCGGAGCCGGATCAGGGCTTTACCATTTCGGGACTGTTCCATGGCAATCGACATGCGGGAGGCCCTCCTTCGGTCCCACATGCTGCTATCCGGGAACAGAAATCAGAATCAAGAACCGCAAAAACTTTTTTCTCTTCTCCTGCATTTCCTTCCGTCGAATCCAAAAAACTTTTTGTCTAAAGAGTCTCTACCCACTGAAGTGGCAAGAGGCTCTTTTTTCTTGATTTCGATTTATCCTCATGATCACTGGCTAGCCAACAAAACGGAAAAAATTCAGCTTTTAGCTTTCGCTTAGGCGTCACAAAACAAAGGAGGAAATAAAATGACTGAAGGAAAATCAGAAGTAGTAAGTGTCTATATCCACGGGATTTACAAAGGAAAAATTAAAGAAGACACGGAAACCATTGCCCACATTGTAGCCGGAGCTCTTCCCTATGAAAATTACGCTATCGTAAAGGGATTTAACAAATTAGTCCTCACTACATTCGGGAATTTTTTGAATAATGTACCGGACCAAGAATGGTTGAAACGAGAATTGTTGCCCATCCTGATTCCCTTGCAAATGGGCCAAGAAGACATTAAAAAAGTCATCTATCAATAACATAAGGCAGAATTTTCCGTTTTGAAATTTGAGAGAAAGAAGGAAAAGAATATGACTAAAAAAGTTAAAGTGGAATGGAAACAGGAAGTAGTTACGGAGATTGTACGCGTGAAACAAATCGTAATGG
>SAAR01001052.1 GCA_009916335.1 Erysipelotrichia bacterium
TTTAAGGAGAATTAAAAATAATAATGAGTTTTATAGAAAAAAAAAGAAATGATTCAATTTTCGAGAATTTATATTAGATATATTACAATTCATAATATCAATCATATTATGATTTTTAAACTGAGTGTGGAACAGACGCGAAAGTTTATTGCTCTATCGCTTTATTTGATTGGCATTAAAATGATTTGGAGTTTACTATAATGGAACATCATCACGACCACGACACTCATGGACATCATCACCATGAGGTAACAGGGAAAAATCTTTTCTTGAGCATCGTGCTCAATGTCTTTATCACGACAGCACAGGTTATTGGAGGCGTGGTATCGGGTTCTTTAGCGCTTTTAAGTGATGCCCTTCATAATTTTTCAGATGTTATGGCACTGCTTATCGCGTGGTGGGCCAATAAAGTCTCTTCAAAAGAGAGCAGTGAAGAAAAAACATTTGGGTATAAAAGAGCAGAAATTGTCGCGGCATTGTTTAATGCTTCGGTGTTGGCTGGCATTGGTGTTTATTTAATCGTTGAGGGTGTAGCAAAGTTGATGCATCCTCATGTGATTGACTCGGATATTGTTATTTATTTAGCACTTCTAGGCATTGTCTTTAATTTTGTCAGTGTTCTTCTTCTCCAAAAAGATGCCAAAGAGAACCTCAATATGAAAGCAGCATACTTGCACCTTCTCAGTGACACAATGACCTCGGTCGCTGTCCTTATCGGTGGTCTTAGTATGAAGTATTTTGGGGCGTATTGGATAGACCCGCTTATCACCATTGCAATTGCGCTTTATCTCATTCAAACCTCGTTTTCACTCATCAAAGAGACGATGGCGATTTTGATGCAATTTAGTCCGAAACATTTACATGTAAAAGATATAGAAAAATCTATTTTAGTATTTGAGAGTGTTGAAAATCTCCACCATGTTCATCTTTGGAGACTCAACGACAAAGAGATTCATCTTGAAGCACATGTAGACTTTAAAGAGAATTTACCTTTGTCAGAGGTGACATGTGTTATTGCTCGTATTGAAGAGAAATTAGAAGAGCATTTTGGTATTTCT
>SAAR01001053.1 GCA_009916335.1 Erysipelotrichia bacterium
GATGGAGTTAAAGCCATTAAAGTTAAGAAGACTGGACGACCAAAAAATGTTGGTAAAAAACTATCAGATGAACAAGAAGCTATAATAATCAAGAAGCTAATAGATACAACACCAAAACAGTTAAAATTCAAATTTGCACTTTGGACAAGAGAGGCAGTGCAGACACTTATAAAACATGTGTTAGATGTTGATATGCCAATATCAACAGTTGGATACTATCTATCAAAATGGCAATTTACATCTAAAAAGCCTATCAAGAGAGCTTATGAGAGAAAAGATACTGCTACAAAGCAATGGTTAGAGAATGAATATCCAAAAATAAAACAAGAAGCTAAAAAAGATAATGCTGATATATGGTGGGCTGATGAGACAGCTTGTCAAAATTTAGCAAATAATCTAAAAGGATATGCACCAATTGGAACACATAATAAGCCTGTACTAGAACATTCTGCAAAAAGATTTAAAATAAATATGATAAGTGCAATAACAAATACAGGTAAATCAATGTTTGCATTATATGATGAATCTATAAAGATTGATAGTTTTATTGAGTTCTGTGAAAAAGTGATAGAATCAAATAATGGTAAAAAAGTATTTTTAATAGTAGATAACCTAAGAGTTCATCATGCAAAGCTTGTAAAAGCTTGGGAAGAGGAGCATAAAGATCAAATCAAACTTTTTTATCTTCCAGCTTATTCACCAGATTATAATCCAGATGAATATCTTAATCAAGATTACAAGCAAAGTGCTAATAAATATGAAATTCCGACAACTCAAAAACAACTGCGTACCAATACAGAAAAATATATGGTTTCACTTCAAAGTAACCCTAAAAAAGTTGCTAATTTTTTTAAACATCCAAAGGTGCAGTATGCAAGTTAATTAATTTATGTTTGTTTTTTAGGGGAGTAATAATTCACTTAAATATTCCATTTTTTCTAACCTTTTAATAATTATGTGAATCTTTAGATTCAATCTCTTCTTTTGTAATTTTTACTTTATCCATACTGTACCAAGCATAAGTTATATATGCTAATACAAAGGGAACCATCAATGA
>SAAR01000218.1 GCA_009916335.1 Erysipelotrichia bacterium
AAAATGGAGCGTTTTGGGCAAGCAGGAATGGAGAGTGGGGCGATGAATGACCTTGAAGTGGCAACCATGCAAGCCTATGCTGCCATTGCGCTCTTTGGTATGGATGAGGAGTTAGGCTACATCAATGTCAGTGGCATTGAATCAGAATACGATAAAGAGTTGCTTTCAACAAAGATTGAAGAGCGCCTTTTAGTCTGGATGAAAGCGGCGCAAACACAGACCGAAAAAGAGGTAAAACGCTTGTGGCCTGCTATTGAAGCGGTGGCATTCGCGTTATTGCAAAAAGAGATGATAGATGGAATAGAGCTTAAAAATATCATCGAGGAAAAACTCACGGATGAAATAAAAAAGAGGGAAAAATAAAATAAGAAGTTTGGTGGTGGCTGGAGACGGAATCGAACCAATGCTAATAATCCCTAAAATAGAGAAAATATTTATATTTTAAAGCTTATAGAAGTACATAAGAAAGTACATTAAAACAAAGACTCTATTTTGAAGGCATTGTCCAAAAAACCTAAAGTAGATTAAAAATTATATTTTTATTTATTTAAAATATAAAAATAATTGATCACTTTTTACCCGTAAATATAGCAAAATTTGAATAATTTTTCATTTTGTATTAGAAATAGGGGGGGTAAATTAACTAAAAACAAAGCAACACTCAGTTACAATTTATTTACTTTTTAAATAATTGCTTATCCTTTTTAGTTCAAGAATGTTTTTTGAGAATTTTTTGAGATAAGATTTTACAAATTAAAGACTACTAATTCCAAATTTCTATAAAGTATGTGCATAATTTTGGAAATTAAAAGAGATTTATATGAAAGTTTTGGTAACAGGAGGAGCGGGCTATATAGGCTCCCATACATGTGTAGAACTCCTTAACGCAGGTCTTGATCTTGTTGTTTTCGATAATTTTTCTAACAGTACTCCTGAAGTACTAAAACGCGTAGAAAAAATTACTGGGAGATCTATTTTTTTTATAAACGGTGATATTCGAGATGAAGTTGCGATTGAACAAGCACTTCTTGGCTGTTATGCTGTTATTCATTTTGCAGGGCTTAAAGCCGTAGGTGAATCGGTTGAAAAGCCATTGGAGTATTATGACAATAATGTCCATGGAACGCTTTGTTTACTGCGTGCCATGAAAAAAGCAAATATTAAAAAACTTGTTTTTAGCTCTTCTGCTACGGTGTATGGTAATCCAGAGTTTTTACCACTGAGTGAAGAACATCCTTTGCGCACCACCAATCCTTACGGTCATACAAAACTGGTTATCGAAGATATCTTAAGATCTTTGTATGTTAGTGATCCTTTATGGAGTATTGTGTTGCTTCGCTACTTCAATCCTGTAGGTGCACATCAGAGTGGACTTATTGGTGAAGATCCGCAAGGTATTCCGAATAACCTTATGCCTTACATTGCACAAGTAGCTGTTGGCAGACGAGAAAAAGTAAGTGTTTTTGGGGATAATTATCCTACCAAAGATGGTACAGGTGTGAGAGATTATATTCATGTCGTTGATCTAGCTTTTGGACATGTCAAAGCAATTCAATCATTGAATAAACCTCAATGTACAGCGATTAATCTTGGTGCAGGAAAAGGCTATAGTGTACTAGATGTTATTAATGCATTTAGTAAAGCTTGTGGTAAAGAGATACCTTATCAGATAATGCCAAGACGCGCAGGTGACATTGCAGAATTTTATTCTGATCCAACTTTGGCGAAAAAGATTCTTTGTTGGGAAGCTAAGCGTAATTTAGATTCTATGTGCACAGATATGTGGAATTTCCAAGTAAAAAATCCAAAAGGCTATAATTAATGATTAACTTAATTTTATGTGGTGGTAGTGGTACGCGTCTTTGGCCACTTAGCAGAACTTTGATGCCAAAACAATTTATAAAACTTTTTGATGATAAATCACTTTTTCAGTTAACAGTAAAACGCAATAGTAGTATTTGTTCTAAGCAATTGATAGTTTCTAATGCAGAGCAGTACTTTATAGCATCAGATCAGTTAGATGAACTTGGGTATAAAAGTGAAAGTTCATACTTACTTGAGCCTATTGGTCGCAATACGGCACCAGCAATTACACTTGCATGTATGACTTTAGATAAGGAGTCTATAGTTCTTGTAACACCCAGTGATCATCTGATCAAAAATCAAGCTTCTTATGAAGTAGTTCTTCAAAGAGCTAAAGAACTTGCAAGCGAAGGATTCCTAGTAACCTTTGGAATTAAGCCATCTTTTGCTGAAACTGGATTTGGCTACATTGAAGCCAATGGTGAAGATGTTAAAGCCTTTCATGAAAAACCAGATATTATCACAGCCGAAGCATATGTTAAAGCAGGGAATTACTATTGGAATAGTGGGATGTTCTGTTTTAAAGCCGGTGTCTTTTTGAAAGAATTGGAATGTTTTTCTCCTGAGATTTATACTACATGTAAAACAGCATTGGAAAATGCTAAAAATAATGGTTGTATACGTATTTTACATGAAGATATGATGGCTATTCCAGAAGATAGCATAGATTATGCGGTTATGGAAAAAAGTTCAAAAGTTAAAGTGATACCAAGTGATATTGATTGGAGTGATGTAGGAAGTTTTGATGCACTATATGTAGAATTGCCAAAAGATATTTCAGGCAATACCGTATATGATAAACATATTTCTATTGATAGCAAAAATAATCTTATCTTTGCGAAAAATAAGAAAATTGCAACGATTGATGTGGAAGATCTCATTATTGTAGATACAGGGGATGCTTTACTTGTCAGTAAAAAAGGTGCTTCACAAAAGGTCAAGCAAGTCGTTGCTGAACTTAAAAAACGCAACACGGATTTACATAATATTCACTTAACGGCACACAGGCCATGGGGTACCTATACTGTTTTAGAAGAAAATGGTAAGTATAAGATAAAACGTATCGTTGTAAAACCAGGCAAAAAGCTTTCTTTACAAAAACATTTTCATAGAAGTGAGCATTGGATTGTGGTAAGTGGTACAGCTACTGTACAAGTTGGTGAAAAAGAAGTACTTGTTCGTACAAATGAGTCAACTTATATTCCTATGGGAGAAATACATCGTTTGTACAACCCTGGCAAAATGGATCTTGTTTTGATTGAAGCTCAAGTAGGTGAGTATTTAGGTGAAGATGACATTACTCGTATAAAAGATGAGTACAATAGAATATGAAACAATTAAGAGCCATTTGGGCATATCGATTTTTTATCATAAGCTCTATCAAAACAGAGTTTCGTTCACGTTTTGCACGTAGTCGTTTAGGTGGAGTTTGGATGATACTCAATCCTCTTGCTCAAGTCGCGATTTATGCTTTGGTCTTATCAGAGGTATTAAAAGCAAAATTACCGAATATTGATACCGCGTATGCGTATTCTATTTACCTTATGGCAGGAATGTTAGGATGGTCTCTTTTCTCTGAAGTTTTTAGTAAAAGCCTTGATATATTTATAGCTAATGGAAATCTTATTAAGAAAATGGCATTTCCTAAAATAACCTTACCTCTTATCGTAACGGGTAGTGCTATGGTGAATAACCTTTTATTGTTTATGGCCATTTTAGTTGTTTTTGGGTTTTTAGGACATATGCCAACAATACAACTTGTGTGGATGCCCCTCCTGTTTGCTGTTACATTATCTCTAGGACTTGGACTTGGAATTATGCTTGGAATTATCAATGTATTTATGAGGGATATAGGGCAAATAGTACCTATCATCTTGCAGTTTTGGTTTTGGCTTACACCTGTCGTTTATGTATCAAATACACTACCAGAAGAATATCAAAATTTCATATATTATAATCCTATGACAGGTATTATTGAAGGATTCCAAAATATACTTGTTTACGATAAAGCTGTTGATATTAGTACACTAGTATATCCCATAGTTATAGCAAGTATTGCTATAGTATTAGCCTTATTTATGTACTTTCGTGCTAACGAAGAAATGGCAGATGTACTATGAATCAACCTCTCTTAGAAGTGAATAATATTGGTAAAGCATATCGAACGTACTCTAGTGAATGGGACAGAGTGTTATCATGGTTTGGGCTAAAGCTCAAGCCTGCTCGTGAGACATGGACATTACAAGATATTAATTTTTCTATTACCCCTGGTGAAGCTATAGGTATTATTGGGCAAAATGGTGCGGGTAAAAGTACTCTGCTTAAGATCATTACAGGTACGCTCAAACCGACTACGGGTAGCGTACATATTAGAGGTAAAATCGCAGCTATACTAGAACTAGGAATGGGATTTCATCCCGATCTTACCGGTCGTCAAAATGCTTATCACTCGGCAGGTCTGATGGGCTATACGCAAGAGCAAATAGATGGTGTGATAGTCGCTATAGAGAGTTTTGCAGATATTGGAGAGTATTTTGAACAGCCAGTGCGAACCTATAGTAGCGGCATGCAAGCAAGAGTTGCTTTTGCTGTAGCTACTGCATTTAGACCAGATATATTGATAGTTGATGAAGCATTGAGTGTTGGGGATATGTATTTTCAGCAAAAATCTCTCAATAAAATTAAGCAGATGCTTAATGATGGTTCTACTTTAATTTTTGTATCACATTCATTAGGGCAAGTAAAGTCAATATGTAAAAAAGTATTATATCTTGAACATGGAAATCAAATAGCATTTGGTGAATCAGAACAAGTATGTACCCTTTACCAAAATACTACAACGAATACGAATAGAGAAGTATTTGCCGAAGCTATAAGTAATATTGAGGATATACTTAGTGAAAAAGAGACAAAATTATTAAAATTAGATAATACTACCAATAGTTTTTTTAGAATTGACACTGATTTTGATAAAAAAATTACCAATAGAAGTGGTAGCGGTGAGATCAAAATAGTTTCTGTTGATATCTTGGATCAATATGGAAATAATCTTGAAAATGTAGAAGCCTTGAGTGAAATATCAGTAGTGTTTTCAATGGTGTCATTTACAGATATTCCAGCAGGTTCATCATTTGGGTTTTTGATTAGAGATGATATGGGCAACGACTTTTTTGCTTGTAATACAAATTACTATAATTACTTTTTAGAATCAATTCCAGCAGATTCTAATTTTTCAATTTTAATAAAGCTAAATTTTCCATTAATGGCGGGTAGATATTCAATTCAATGTGGAATTAAACCCTATTTTAGTTCATCATACTATTACGATAGACCATTTAATGTGAAAGTTTTTGATGTTTATAATCCAAAATTTTTAGAAGATAAGTTTTTTGGTGGCAGAATTTATGTTAAACCAAAAGAGATTAAATTATTTATGCAAAAAAAAATCGCAAGTAATACACCTTTTGATTTTATAAATGCAAATCACTTTACAAGAGATTTATCTTCTTTTGAACAAAAAGCAATATTCAAAAATTCAATAACTATGGTAGAAGTTGAAAATTTTTCTTATTGTAATAGAAAATGTTGGTTCTGCCCGAATAGCTTTATAGATCGCAAAAGTGATAATATATTTTTGAATGAAGAGTTACTCAACTTTCGCACATAAAACCTAACTCTTTTTGAGTGAAAGCACTTATCACTGCAATAATTTGAAGTAAATCTTTATTATCCTTGACAACATT
>SAAR01001054.1 GCA_009916335.1 Erysipelotrichia bacterium
GACCTGTTGTTTCTGTGTCAAAAAATAAATACATTGTTTTTCTTTTTTTTTATGTTATTAGATTATTCTGTTTGCCAGTTTCATGTCACGCTTTTTCGTTCCGAATTATCGCAAACTTGTATATCGCTATTCACGTTGAACACTAATATGTAGTAATTAATACTACTAGGTGCTCAAGTAGAATCAATTTATGCAACAATACGAAACATCCAATCCAACCATAAACAAAACTACTTAAATTCTCTCAAATAAAAGAAGTCTTATCAATGAGGAAGAGGAAAAACTCATAACGGAGCCGTAGAGTATCTTAAATCCGCAACTAATTAATATTTCCTAAATCCAATCCCTTGAGAATGCACATCATTCTCAAGGGATTGGATATGTTCCAAGATTCACCTAAATTAGTGCTACTAAACAAATCAATTCAAGTACCTCTTGTATGAAAACAAAAGTAGCGATAAAATCTGAAACAGTTACCCCTTTCGGTGGTATTTTCTACATCATGGATGAATTTTCTCGTTTAGGAATGAATCAGCTTATCGACCGTGTTCTTCGTTTACGTTGTAGTACCTACGGTTATCAATACAGTGAAATCCTTTCTTCTCTCTTCTACACTTATTATTGTGACGGTGATCATATTGAGGACATTGGTCATCATCTAGGTTCTCATTTGGAGTTATGAAAGAAAATCAATCACTTAACAGATTTTCCCGATTATGTACCCGAATCGGGATAAAGGCAAAGATAGAAAATAAAACGAAAGAAAACCCGAAATTGGAGCAAAACAAGCTCTCAGACGGAAGAATAAGCCTCTATTTAGAGTACTATTTAGGTAGAGAGGAAAAGCCTGTTTTGAATGAAAACGGCAATCAAGTACTCAAGTTTCGGATTTAGAAATCAAGCTGCTTGAGCATATATTCGGAGTGCCTCTAGTCGTTTGTCGTTTTCTATAATCCCTTAATTCCGCAAGGATTTAATTAGTATTATTTATAATCACCTGAGCAACAATAAGTTGCTCAGGTTTTTGTCATCTCAAGAAATTCACTTATCTTAG
>SAAR01001055.1 GCA_009916335.1 Erysipelotrichia bacterium
ATCTAATAAAGAGTTTTTCATATCAGTTACCTATCCAATCTTTTAAAGTAGTATCATTCAGAATACTGCGTCTTATAGCATTCGATTCTTTTTTTAGATGAGTCGTCTGATCAACAATTGATCTATCCACCATTTTTTTAAAACCGTACGTCAATATCACAGCATCATCAACGAAAGATAACCCAAAAAACAATATTCTGTGATGCTCTTTAGAACCATTAAATCTGATTTCAAAAATACTATTTTCTCCATCACCGTCATCCCTCAACTGTTTTATAATAATTGTCCAGTATCTCTTTCCGCTATTCCTATCTCTAATACGAATAGAATATTCTAAACTCTGTGTACTAGGTAATTGAATTATTTCGTCAGATCTCTCGGGGTATTCCAATTGATCAATTATGCCATTAGTTATAGTGAAATGATTGAAGTGTGCTAGCATCTTTAAGAAAAGTTCTTTTAAACAATCTTCCGACCAAATAACACGCCTCATATAAGGTAGAGCTAGATGTTCCCTATCAGCTTCCGAATTAGGTTTCACTATATACTTAAATTTCAAAAAACAATCTCCTAAACATATATTGAAAAACCTACTCGCTTACTGAATTGTACCATCTACAGTATATCATATAAATTTAATTTTTTGTTGACAAAAGAAAATTATTTTATATATGTCTCGCATTCACTTTCCCCATACATACAAAAATTTCCTAGCCTCATCAGCCGAAAATACGCGATAAGAAACAGTCAACCGTGCAACACCTGTAACGTTCATTTCTGAAATCAGTATGCTACCATCATCTTTAACCGCCTCCACAAAGGCCACGTGCCCATAAGCAACATCTGCACCTGCTTGCCCTGGTAAAAAACTAAGCGCTGTCTGTGCCTTAGGTTCATGCGAAACCGTGTATCCCGATTTACCTGACCACGCACCGCCATTCCCCATGTATGAATCATATTTTACACCGACTTGATAAGCGCGATTATAAACATACCAAGTGCACTGCCCCTCAGGATAAGCATTTGAACCCTCATAGGCTTGCCCATTATAAGG
>SAAR01000219.1 GCA_009916335.1 Erysipelotrichia bacterium
TTTTGTAACGAAGTGATGAAAAGCATTGTAGCTAATCTTCGCTTCTTCTGGTAGATGAGAGTTTATAATTCTCCAAGCTGAGCGAATTGATGAACCTCTACTGATAAGATATACAATTTGTCCTCTAAATTTTTCCATTTTGCTGTATATAGCCATTGATAGCTCCTTTTGTTATCTTTGACTATATTCATAATTTGATTTTATAGTGTCAATACCCCCAGAAGCAATCATTTTAAACTGTATGGTATCTTTTTCAAGAGCATCATTTTGTTTTGTACCAAAGATAACATCAGCATCTTCACCAATCAAGTCGTGAAACTCCTCTAGCAATAATGAAATGATGGGTAATGGTGCATCACTGTGTTGCTCAAATTCTATCAGTACGCCTTTTGCATTTTGTAGTGATAGCTTCAAATTCTCACTCAAACTACTCATAAATTCACTAGCCCTACAGCCACTTACAAACCCTTCAACTTTTCCTTGATGGGATAAAATGGTCTCAAAATCTGCATAATCTAAATTGATCTCATTTTGCATAATGCACCTCCATTATTTATAAAACTTTTCATCTATCTCTATCCCATAATAAAACTCATCTTTTACAAACTCTTCTAAAAGTTCATATTTAGATAAATCTATTTTTTGGTTTACAAAGTATGTGATAGCTTCAAGTGTTGTATCGCCGACCAAAAGAGTAATATTTGCCCTATCGTAATGCTCAGGATACCCCTCAAGCAAATCAAGCCTTGAGAGTATCTGTTCACTGATAACATAGGCTTCACCTTTTACAAATTTACCTTTGCCTTTTGCATTGATTAGATATGGATATGCTTTTACGATATTTACCATTGGGTATTTTTCTTTTGTGGTTGCCACTCCTAAAAACTTTGCACCATCTAAAAAATGGTGGTTTTCAAAGCCTTTTTTTAGTGTACCGTAAACGAAGAGGGTCATTTTAGTAATTTTCCAAAATTTCTTCTAATTCCTGAAAGTCTCTTGAGCTAATAATTCCACTCAGAATATCTGCAATATCAATGATAATTTGTTCGATTTGTTCATTTGATTTAGTATAAATATCATCTTTTTTACCAAAACTAACCTCTGGAAATGATTCACCTTCAATTAAAATTTGATAGTCATCTTGCACTATCCAATTAGTCTCTTTAAAATCAGTTTTTTTTATTCGTTGAATTTTGAGATTATCATTTTTTGAATTCAAAAAACACTCGCAATAAAGTCTATAATCTTTATTATCACCAATTTTTAAAAATAGATATTTTTCATTTTTCAACTCTTTATATAGATAAATGCCATTAAAACCATCATTGTTTTGTTTTGTATTAGGTTTTCTTAATTTCATAATCCATTGAATATCATCTTCATCAAAGCTCCAATAAAAATCATCTCCATCATATTGTCTAAAATCTTTTAAATCTTCAAGTAGCTTAGTTTGTAATTTTTTATAAAATTGCATTTCAAAAATTGCTTTTGCTCTTGGTAAAGCATTGGCGATTTTTATAGCTGTTTGTAAACTATCACTTTCCATTAATTTATCGGCTATTTTCATATTTTCCTCTTTTGAATTTTTATTTGTCAATAGTTCTAATGTGCTTAAATATTGATCAATTATATTTCTTATATTATCAAACTTAACGATTTCAATAACACTCATCAACCAATCTGTAATGTGAACTTCATAGCTTATAAGTTCAATATCATCACACGAAAGATTGTTTAAAGATTGTTCAGTTGGTAATTTTCCATCGAGTGTTAAATATATCACTATAATATTTTTATAGTTCTCACTGTATTTAGCTTTATGATATCTATAAAGTTGTTTATGTTGATCAGGTGCATATATTTTATTTTCAATAACGATTGCGGTGTCTTTTGTTTCTATAACAATATCTATATAGCTTTGATTTTTTTCTACAATATGAAACTGCTCAGTCTCCACTTTTACATTTTTACAAAATGTATCTAAATCAATCTCTTTAAGCTTATTTTGTATTGGTTCTAAGAGTAAAAATCGCTCTAAAAATAAACTTCCGCAACCATGAGTTCCGTTTGGATTTAGTAATTCTGCTATAAATTTAGAATGCCTTGTTTCTAATAATTCAACACCCAAAGTTGAAAATATATTAAAATTCTCAGATGCTTTTTGTTTATTTATTAACTCTTCCAACTCTTTTTTAACATTTTGTAGTAATACATCTATTTCATTACTCATCCTCACTCCTCCCAATTTTTCTCTTCCATCGACTTTATCACATACTCCATACTCACCAACTTATCACTATTTTTAGCCAACTCTATAGCTTCATACAAACTCATATCTTTATTTGGCTCACCTAATAAATGCAACATACTATTGTCGATAGGTTCATAGAGTTCTGCTGTTGCATAAATAGCTCTTGCTACCTCTTTAAACTCTACAACTTTTATATTTGCTTCTAGTGTCATTTTCATAATAATCAATGCATTCAAATCTGCCCCTTTTGCAATACAAATGGGTATATTTTCGGATGTAAAATGAAGTGCAACAGCAAAATGATAAGGATTTGTTATCACAAGGTGAATAGGGTTTTTTGGCTCTTTTACCATAATCTCACCGAGTCTAAAAAATGCTCTTGTAGTGTGTGTTGATTTTAAAGCTCTTAGTTCTTCTCTTTCTTCTGGAGTTAGATTATTTTTCTGCTCTAAGATTTCAATTTTATCTTGAATCTCTTGTAAAAATCTATCTATCCCTGGGATAGCTGGGTTTCGTATTATCATTGTGAATATCCTTTTAATTCAAACTCATTGTTGCACAGTTTTCAATCACGCTCGCCGCATTTTCCAAATGATTACCTTTGATATCAAATAGATACACTTTATCTTGCAAATGGACTTGATAATTGACTATTTTGCCCCAAGTTCCAAGATCACCATTGTTTTGCACATAGTGATTTTTCACATAAGCTCCTATATTTTGAAACAGCTCCTCTTGGTTTGTTGAGGCAAGTTCATCTGTAATAGAGATTCTCCTTTTTGCTTCCAAAAAAGCAAGTACAAAGATAGGCTCGCCTTTTCTTTTGAAATTTGTATTTACAAATATATAACTTCCGTGTTGTTTATTGCAATTGGCACTTTTCATTTTGACTCCTAAAATCTCGATGTATTCAAATTATACTTACCTCTTTAGACACCTTTATGTCCACTTCAAAAACTTCTCTACATCTTTTTTGATTTTTTCATTAAGCTCTTTTGGGTTGACTACTTTGATATGAGGTAGCCAATATTTTATCAGTGGTATGAGTTCATTATCATCAGTGATTTTAAGTGTGAGCTGCATATCTCCATTATCATCAAATCCTTTGATGTTTTGAGTTTTTGAGATTGGCTTTCTTTCAAAATATTTTGAAATTTGTGAGCTAATGAGCAGTTCCACTTGATAAGGTTTTGTCTCTTCAAACCAAATGTTTATAGCATTGTTTAGGTTTGTTTGGAGTTGTTTTGATTTTCTAAACTTCTCATCTAAAATCTCTACACCTGAGATATTTTTAAGATAATATCTTCGCAAATACCCATCTTTTTTAGATACTAAATACCAAAACCCCTCAAAGTTTACTATCTTGTATGGTTCTGCAACTACATCGAAGCTATTTTCATCTTTTTGGTACTGGAAGTTGATTTTATTATTTTCATTGATGGCTGATTCTATGGTTTTTATCTCTTGAAGTTTGGAGCTTATATCTTCTATATCTATCTTGGTATAGATTGGGGATGCTATATTTTCATCGATTCGCTTTAGAAGTTTTTCGGCACTTTTAGCAAAGCTCTCATCGAAGCTTTTACTTGTAGATTCTAAGAGTTTGAGGGTAATCTCATCTTCAATACTAAAATCTTCCCTAAATTCAAAATCCTTTTTAAGCTGCCAAAGTTTTTTTTCTTGATAGATTGGAAAAAGAAGCACCAATTTTGCAAAATCTCTCTGTATTGTTTTGGTACTTACTCCAAACTCATCTGCTAACTCTTTGTTTGATAACTTTGCACCGCTGTAGAGCTTTGCTATGATTTGAGTGTATCTGTAGAGGGCTTTGTCGTAGTTGTGTTTGTAAGTATTCATCTATTACACCAAAACTCAAACAACGGATCAGCAAAATAATACCCCTCACTATTTTTATCAATGATATCTTTTTGCACAAGTCCGTTTAGTGCTGTTTGAAAAGAGCCTGATTTGATTTGGTATTTGGCTAAGTATTGCTCATCATAAAGAGATTTACCATCTTTTTCAAGGACTATTTTCAAAGCTTTTTTTTGATTTGGCGTGAGGTTATCCCACTCTACGCCAAAGAGGTCTTCTTCCCTTTCAATAATGATTTTAAGGGTTTTTGAGAAGTTTTCATCATCCACTTTACTCTCACATTGATTCCACAGCTCATAAGCAAATTGTTGTGTATAGTATGGAAACCCTTTGGTAAACTCAAATATTTTATCTATATAAATCTCGTCTATCTCTTTGTTGGTCGCTTGAAATTTTGAAGTGATGAACTCACTCCATGATTTTTTTTGTATCTCTTTGATTTTAAAGTGTTTTACTGATTTATAAAAGGGTCTGTTTTTGTCTAAAAACATCGCTTGAAGTAAAGATTTTTTACTCCCCATAAAGATGTAGCTTACTTTATCGCTATGATGTTGGATAACACTTCTCATCTTTGCTTCAAGATCAAAGTTTGCAATCTCTTGAAATTCATCAAATATCACTACTATTTTTTGTCCCTCTTTTGCAAAGGCTAGGGGGATATTTAGTACATCTTCTAAAGCTTTTGTTCTGTCTTCATTGTTTAGTGCAAGAGAAAAACTAGGATTTCCAGTTGCATCAAAATTTACATTGATGTTTGGACGAAGATTTAAAACACTTTTGAAAAAGTTTACTATTTTATCGGTTGGCTCTTCTAGGCTTTTGGCTAGGACATTGAAATATTTATTGATAAACTCATCAAGAGTTGAAAGATACATCAAATCCAAAAAAACATATTTGACTTTTTCATCTTTTAGCTCATCCATCGTTTTTAATACAAATGATGTTTTACCAAATCTTCTTGGAGCATAAATAAGTGTATTTAGCCCAGCATTTACATCGATTTTGAGTTCTTTAATTTCATCTATTCGATTGCAAAAATGAACACTGCTAACAGCTCCACCGTAATAAAAGGGGTTTATCATAGCTTACTCCAATTTTTATGTTTTAAACATAATATCTAAAGCATAATTAAATTTGCTTGAGTTGTGCAAAATTATGAATACCTTGTAAATAAAATCAAACGAGGTGAACATGGAACAAAAAAACAACATTGTTGACAGTGAAACTCTCTCAAGTTTAGAGTTTCACACAAAGCTCTCCAAAGAGCAGCGAAAAACACTTATAAACTGGTTCAATAAGCAAAACATCGAATTTCAGATACTGATATTTGATGAGCAAAAGAATCAGTTTTTTAAACTAAAAAATGAAGGAATTGATAAAAAGCTTTTATCTTTAGCTTCATATTTTCTTGCTATCAAGCATTTTTACGACAAAGAGCAGCTTTTAAAATCAAAAAATAAATCTCA
>SAAR01001056.1 GCA_009916335.1 Erysipelotrichia bacterium
GAAAGAAACCATCGTGGAACAAACACCTTATTGTAAAAAGGCATTTCAAATTCAACAACTCCTTGCGTAATGAATTTTATAACTTTTTTGCATGCGTTTCCGTCTTTATCTTTGAAAACTATTGTTCTTTTTATCGATTTTGAACCCCAAGAAGTATTTCTATCATTTATTTTAGGAAGAAGACTCAACTCCTTTCTAATTGCATCTTTAATGTCTTTTGTCATATCTCTTCAAGTTCTTTAAGTGAGTCTGGATGTAGCTCCCACTTTGTCTTGTATCGAATTTTAAATGATGGCTTAACCATTTCTTTTGTAATTGTGTTTACGAAAAATACTCTATGGCTAATGAGTGAGCCCATATCATTGTCATTCCAATATATTATGTATCCATCTAATTCATGAAGGATTACTTCTCCAAGTAGATTTAGCCCGCTTGGAAATGATTCAATCAATTTGTCTATTTGCTCCTGTATATCATTTCTCATTTTACTATATCAATTAGGAATTTCAAAAAATCAATACGTATTTGCTTGTCTTGTGGAAACCAGAATCCATCAGGCTCACCAAGCTCAGCAACCTCATCAAACATCATAGCATACCTGTAGCTGAATTCTGGAAGTATTCGTCTCCTAAATTCCTTGTAGTCGAACGAACAAGCGTCAACCATTAAAGACCTGCAAAAATAATTTTCTATTGCCTGATGCACTGCTTCGCACATTCCAGGAACAAGTTTTGGATAAGAGCTTTTAATTATTTCAAGCGCCTCAACAAGTATTTCATTTTTATATGCTGCATTTGGAAGCAACATAATGTTTAAGCTTCTACAAGACTTGCACGGATCATTAATAATTGACAAAGATGCGGTTCTACTTCCACTGTAATAGAAGTAGTCCACATCAATATAAATGTCGTTAAATTCCATTTGTCTCAATTACTATGTCAAGAGCAACAGATAAGCCAGCCAATAGAGCTTCCTCATACGTGTACTTATTGCACACCGATTCGCGAAATGCAAATCCAATGCAATTATATACTGAGAAATTGTAGTACAT
>SAAR01001057.1 GCA_009916335.1 Erysipelotrichia bacterium
TATATATAGTATAGCATAGTATATCAGTTCCTAATAAATTCTTTCCGAAAAATAAGTCTTTTCAGGAAAGATACCTTTCTGTTACAACGGCAATTCCCCGAAATTTCCATTTTAAAGGAAAGTGATAAATACCTCTTTTTTACGAATAGATAAATGAGAGGTATTTATTATGAGCAAAATTTATTACGATAATCTAATTTCTAAATTCTTTTACGATATCCAAAATAATATAATTGAACGAACTGGTTATTTTACAGTATACAGACAGTCCAGACTTATTCTGGGATGGACAGCAGGTGGAGATACACCAACATTTCAATTGTTAACGGAAATCAATAATCATTATAAAGTGTTTTACACTAAAGAAAACAGGAGAATTCTATGTCTTCAGAAAACTCAATATTGTATTCCCTGAATTCATTAATAAAAAACCTTTTTGTATCTGTTTCTCCATGATTCAAGTGTTCTGTCGTTTCCTCCTTCTTTATAGGCTTGTTCAGAACTAACCTCCAGAAAAGGAATTATCTCAACTTTGGTTGTTCTTATAATGCAAAGTGGTTGATTTTTGGAATCAACCACTATATTATACTGACCTAGTCGCGGTATATCTACATTTTCGAATTGATAACTTTTTAATGCTCCTGCAGTTGCTGTTTTCTTACCTTCAAGAACTAATTCCCCCAAAAGATCTGCATCAAAACCAAATTACCATGCCTCATAGCGATTACTGTTTATATTATTTTCAGACTTGAACTTATGCCAGTATTCTTCAACTTTACTATTTTCCATAATACCCTCCTATAATTTTATCGATAGATTAGCTATATAATCAGATCCAAATTGACTTAAACGATTTCTACTATCTTTGGATTCATAAAAGTCAATCATAGCGAAACCATTTTTCAGCTGACCTTGAATTTGTTCTTCTAAAGTATGACTAAATTCATATCCATATTCTGGATCAATGGTTAGTTAACCTTTGATTATAATCATTGACCCCTGAATGATCTAATCGCATATCAATCAAATATATAAGATCAAAGGTTGATAA
>SAAR01001058.1 GCA_009916335.1 Erysipelotrichia bacterium
TATGAAATTTTTTTGAAGCGCGCTACTAACTCTGAGTCAGTTGATATGCGCATTTTAGACCACCAAAAAATAAAGAAGTGCTCATTTGTTGTAGTCGTTTGCATTAAGTTTGTTGAAAGAAACATGTACTTATTTGTTTTCATCATTCATTAACCAGAAGACATCATACCCGTCACTTTATCTTGGGATAAGAACTCGGAACTACTCAATGACTTTAAAGTATATTTGTTTAGATGCTGTGTTAATGAAATAGTTCGTAAAAGTATGAGGACCATATGACTTGAATTCTTCACATCCTTCTGGTAAAGCATCGATGAAGTTGCCATAACCAGGTCTGTTGAAATTATTTTAAGAAGAAGTAACGAATCTTAAGTTTTCGAGTTTATTATCTAACTTGTTACGATTTTTGTGATCCACTACTTTTAGATTCTAAGGATTTGGAATGAACGCTTGTGCTAAAAGTTTATGAAGGTACACATAATGATTCTTTCCGCTACAATCTACAAGATTAAGACGCATATAACCACTTTTTCTGTCAAAGCATACAGCAACTGGCTTGAACTGATACTTGTCAAAGTCGATAAAGATAATCTTAAAAACATTTCCTTATGAAGATATGATATAATTCTCAAAGCCTTAGATTGATGTATACTTGATAGAGTCCATTTGTTTCTCTAAGTTAAAAAAATATATGTCATCACTCTTTCACACACAATCTGACTGTCAGATTCGGAAATTCTACGTCAACCTCATCCCTCTCAATGATACTTGTACCGTCATAGTAAAGTTGGCGCACACTAAGATTCAGCACGTCAGTTTGCTACACCTCTTGCCAGAACCACACATTCTTATTCAACTTCTCTAACTACTTGTCTTTTGTGATTAAAGTCTCTACGTGCTAATTGTTAATGAATAACTCATAAAAGAAATTCACGGGGTACTCCGAATACTTAAAGCATTTAGAGGGAAACTCGAAAGTGTATCTCACCGGGTAGTTGTTTAGCACTACATTCTCAAACACAAGCTTATCATCTAAAATCAGCTTGTTA
>SAAR01001059.1 GCA_009916335.1 Erysipelotrichia bacterium
AGATGAAGCATCACAGAACTATCTTTGCCGACACTGTAAAGCATCGCAGGATTTTCAAACTCAGCAACCACCTCACGCATAATATGAATAGACTCTGCTTCTAATTGCTTAAGATGGGTTAGCCTTTGGTATGATAATTGGGGTATATGTAAACGCTTATTTTGAATATACTTATTTTCCAAAAGATAGGTCAAAATTTGTGTGCAAATCTCTTCAATGCTTTGTTCATCACTCTTTACATGTAATTCTGGATTGATAGGTTTTTCATAAGGTGAATCAATCCCTGTAAAATCTTTAATAGCCCCCTTACGTGCCTTTTTATAGAGTCCTTTAGGATCTCTTTTCTCACATACTTCCAAAGGAGCGTCCACAAAAATTTCAATGAACTCTCCATACTCTACAAGACTTCGTGCCATATATCTATCACTGATAAAAGGTGAGATAAATGCAGAAATAACAATATGACCGCTATCAACAAAAAGTTTTGTAACTTCACTAATACGACGAATGTTCTCAACCCGTGAATGTTCATCAAACCCTAAGTCTTTATTGAGTCCATGGCGAACATTGTCACCATCAAGCAAATAGGTTTTATTGCCATTTTCAAAAAGTTTTGCCTCTAACGCATTTGCAATGGTTGATTTTCCACTACCACTTAATCCTGTAAGCCAAATCACACAAGGCTTTTGTTGATTTTGCTCAGACCTTTTGGCTTTATCAATACTATGAGAATGCCATTGGATATGATTTTGATTCATTGTTTTAGTCTCGTTTATAATCATCTTTAAACCTTACAATATCATCCTCTCCCAAATATTCACCTACTTGAGCTTCTATTAAAATAAGATCCAGCTTGCCAGGATTATACAAACGATGGATTTCTCCCATAGGAATGTACGTTGATTCATTTGTTCGAACCAAAACTTCTTTTTCACCAACTTGCACACTGGCTGTACCACTAACTACAATCCAATGCTCGCTTCTATGAAAATGTTTTTGTAAAGAAAGTTTTTTGCCTGGTTTTACAACAATACGCTTTATCTTATAC
>SAAR01001060.1 GCA_009916335.1 Erysipelotrichia bacterium
TAACCATGTCAATTTCCACAAAGTACAAGTCTGCCACAAAGAAGGGAATATAGCTTCGCAGGGCGTTATAAGAAAATGTAATTTTACGTATGAAGGAACACTACGTGATTTCTTTTATACAGATGGTAAATATGTTGATCGATTGTATTATTCAATGCTGAAAGAAGAGTATGACAAGGATAAGTTTAAATCAGAGTAAACGGGGAGTGTTGGAACATTTAATACATAAGGCAAGTGATGGGTAGGACGGAGCACTAGTTACCCTGACTCTAATGATTGCTGAAAGCAGTACTGAAGAGAAAGACACCATGGTAAAAGTGGTAGTAAACCTCATAAACAATAAGAACCATGACTAACTTTAGATTCGAAATTGCTCATGATTAAAAAAAGATCATATATTACATTACTTCTATTTTGTGTTTTAGTAGTGAATGCTGCTTCACAAAACAGAAGTAAAGATTCATTGGCAGTGAAAGAGTATTCTTTTCTTCTAATCGACTCTCCTGCCAAGCTCTTTACCATGCGCCAGGCCAACGAAAATTGTTTAAGTCTGTATAGACTAAGCATGCGTCAATTAAATAAAATTGTAATCTTCAAAAACAAGCCTATTTACCTCAGCAATCTACTTTTGCAATCGGCAGCCTCCTTGATATTCATTCCTTTAACGCATGAAGAAGGGCATCGTTCCATACTTACCTACAAAGGAATAGGAAGTATTTCACAACCATTTATTAATAAAGACGGAGCAGCTTATGTGACAGGTGTAAAAGACATAGTCTTGAAAACGTTACGAGATACTGATTTACCGAACTATATACGTTTACACACAGCAGGATTAGAGTCAGATTACGCCATGTTGCTACGCGAATCCTCACAAATGAATTGGGGACAGGAGAGCATGAGCATTCTGTGGACTGAATATTTTATACGCAAAGTTTCATTAGTAACTTATTAAAACATATCACACCTAAAATATAAAAATGAGAAAAAAGTGTTTTTAGACCAAATTGGATGTTTAATTAACGATTTTAGTAATATCTATGATATT
>SAAR01001061.1 GCA_009916335.1 Erysipelotrichia bacterium
CTTGCAGAGTCTTCAACATTGCTAATATTCATATAGCGAATGCCAGCTTCCAATTCGGTTTTTGAACTGAGTGCATAGATGAATCCAGCCTCAACTCCTGCTGCAAAGCCAGCAGGCTTATCTAAAACCGGCATATCATCAACTTTACCTTTGATATAGGAGACATTTGCTCCAATAAAAGGTGTAATAGAAGATGAGTTCTTAATTAAATAATCATATCCAAGACCCCATGTCCATGAGGAAAAGTCATCTTTTTTGTTTTGATAGTTCAGTGCAGTGTAAATACGGCTATTATCAAAATACTTACCAACTTTAATAGATTCATAGGTGGTATTCATGGTATCTGTGATACTGGCTGTTGTACCGCCTGAACTTGCCGTTGCTTTCATCTTAATATCCATACCGCCAAATTCTGTGCCCATAAACCAACCATTGCCCATATCCGCAGCCATTAATGCTGAACCCATCATCACAAGTGATGCTACTACGATGCTTTTTCTCATCGATGCTCCTTTTTAAATTTCCTATTCCAAATAGGGATGTGAAATCTTATAAAGAAGCCTGCCCATAAAATGTCTATGAGTGATTTTATTATTAATTCGAATCAATTTATTTTTATTGCTGAACAAAAAAATTTTATTGTCAAAATATGTCCATATTCTTTTCTAAGATGTCATCATAAGATTAATAAAGGAACGGACAATGTTAAAAATTGCAACTCATCATAAAATTTTTCACGCAGATGAAATAACTGCCATTGCTCTTTTAAAAGTATTTACTGATCATGAATTAGAAATAGAAAGAATCGAACATCAAACTGAAGATTTCTCTTCTTATGATATGGTGATTGATATCAGTAAAAAATATGATGGCATTAAATACTTTGATCATCACCAAAATAAAGGTGGCAAAAGCTCAGCGGGTCTTATTTGGGATTATCTCGAATTAGGTGCTGAATATCCTAAAATCACCAAGTTAATCCATATCGTTGATATGCAAGATACCGGCATCCAAAAAGCAGGTGATTTTGAGTATCCATCACTGATT
>SAAR01001062.1 GCA_009916335.1 Erysipelotrichia bacterium
GTATTTAACATTTCGGAAAGTTTTGTTAAGTTTTTGTTTGCAGGTAATGTTTTACCTTTTTCCCAATTTGCGTATGACTGTTGAGAGATATCTAATTTATCAGCGATTTCTTTTTGAGTTAGTTTGGCTTCTGAACGCAGTATTTTTAATCGTTCTGGAAACATATTTTTACCTCCGAAAAATATTTTTAAATTTTTTAAAAAAAGTGTTGACAAATACAGCTAATAGCTGTATAATAATTTTAACAGTTAATAACTGTTACTGTTTTTGAAACAAAAGGCTACTTATTATATAATAAATAGCCGATTGGTTCAAGAACACTATTCAAAAATAGCTTGTAGGTCTTGATTATTTATCCTGCATAGGAGACAAAACAAAAATCAAGTCATACAAAAATCAAACTTTGAATAATTGAACTTTGAAAAATAAATCATAATCATTGAGATAATGACCTACAATCAAATAATAAAACTTACACACTTTTATTATAACTGATTGTATAGCCGTTGTCAAAATGATGATGGCGGTGGAACCGTAAAAAGCCCATAGGGGATTGTAGAGTCCTCAGAACACTGCATAGACTTAGTGAGCCAAGACCTTGAAAAAGTGAGCCACAAAGTAAATCTCGGTCTATGTAGTAAACCTGTCTAACAAAGGAACGCATGGCGCTCGAAAAATGACTAAAAGTTTTTCGTATGGGTAAAATGTTAGTTGACTTATGCAAGTATTTCAACCTGTTAAAAATTAGATGTTTTAACAGTACAACTGGTGGTAGGTTCAATTTTTCTATGTCTTGAAAATGAAAGACTAGAGATTGAAATTGAAGATTAATGTAATACGAAATATACGGTATCAAGTTATGCTGATATTTTTTAATTTTCGGATAGAAAGCAATAGCAATCTGCTGAACATCATACAACATGAATGTGCTTGTTTCTATTAAGTCAGGAAAATAATTGTCAATGAGTATCAACTTAGATATGCTTGTTTCCTGTGAAAATGACAATAGACAATGTTTGTCTGTTGTAAACTGCTTATAAGTATTTT
>SAAR01000009.1 GCA_009916335.1 Erysipelotrichia bacterium
TTCCTCAAAGAGCGCAAGGCCTCGACCGTCTTTTCACAATTCGTCAGAATCATCCCGCCTTCAATGGTTGTCACAATATGCGCCGCATAAAGACTAAAGCAAGACATGTCTCCGATCGCCCCAATCTTTTTCCCCTTATATTCTGCTCCATGCGCTTCAGCCGCATCCTCAATGTTTTTACAGCAGCTTATTGATGATTATATTGTTCCTTTATTAAACAACTTAATAAAAATATTTTACCTAACCTTTCAGCCGTTATTTCCTTTTTACAAAACTTATGATAATTCCATGTATCAATAATAATATCTTCGATCATTTCTCTATCCTCTTTTACTAATCCTCTAAAACAAATCTCTTGCATCATTCATTTCCTTTCTTTTCCCTTGCCTTTTTCAAGTATAAAGGATACAGTAACTGTATAGTCAATAGGAGAAATAGAAAAATGGATAAACACGATATACTATTTACAACAAGTCAGTTTGCGAAAATGATGGGTATCAATAAACGCACATTAATGTACTATGATGATATACAATTGTTTTCACCCTTATTGCGTAAAGACAATAACTATCGCATGTACTCAATAAAACAAGTAACACACTTAGAACTAATATTATCGCTTAGAGAATTAGGTATGAGCCTTGATGCTATTCAAACCTATTTAAAAAATAAGAACGCCCATTGTTTTGCACAACTCCTTACCATTAAGATGCAAGATATTGATGAGCAAATTAAAACATTAAAAAAGATTAAATCATTATTAGCAAAAAAAGAGGAACAGCTAAAACAAATAGCTCAGATTCAACTTGATACGATACAGATTAAAACACAAAAAGAAGAACTTCTCTATGTCAGTGAGCCTATTCAAAATGTAAGTGAACAAGAGGAAGTTGAAATTATTTTTGCCCATTGTGAAAAGTATCATGCCCATCGTTTTTTTAATCAAAGCTTTGGTACGATGATACATCTTGATGAATTAGTAAAACATAACTATTTGAACCATACATGTTATTACAGTAAAGCAGATAAAAAACACAAAGATAAACAGATGCATATAAAGCCTAGTGGTGAGTATTTAACTATTTATTATAAAGGGGCATGGGAAAATCACCCTTATGTTTATGAAAAATTGTTAAACTATGCAAAAGACAATCATTTAACACTAAGTGGCTATGCCTATGAAGAAGGAATGAACGAATTAACACGCAACGATATGAGTGAATACATCACACGTTTTCAAATTCAAATTAAAAAAGATTAACGCTCTACCTTCCACTCCATTTTATCAATCACTAGATCATGTCCATTGATTATTTTATGTACACTTTCTTTTTTTCTAAATCCTTGTTTCAACCAAAAACGATAGCCAATTAGGTTGTTCTCATAACAACCTAGGGCTATTTTTTTAAAGCCTGCTAGTTGTGTTGCTTTTTTAAATGCACTGATTATCTTTTGTGCTTGCTTTGTGCCATGTGCCTTTTGCTCTAACATAAATAAGCCAATATAAATAATTTCTTCTTGTGGATACCCTTCGATAAAATCAAGGACAGCTATTAAGTTTTCATTTTGATAAAGCCCATAATAAAACTTTTGTTCTATCTTAGTATTTGGTGGCAAAGCAACAATATCATCAGCACATTCCTGCAAACAAACTTCATGGAATTGTGTTTTTTCAAAATAATAGGTATTACTTTTCATTAATGCATACACATCTTGCAAATGTTGTTCACTGATTTTTATAAAGTGATACTCTTTTAATGTGTCCTTTAGTATTTCTATCATAGCGTTCTCCTTTTTTTATTGTATCTATTTATTTCTTCACTTGCAAATAAAAACACAGCTATCTCTAACTGTGTTATAAAGTAATTTCAATTTTTTTCTTCTCTGGATTATAATACGATTTAATAAAGATAAATGGTTGACCATTTTTTCTGCTAATTAAATTATCAACACGAATAATTGGTGTATTCAATTTTATTTTTAGTAAAGCAGCATATTTGGTAGGAATCATCATCGGTACAAACACTTGACTCATACTACCCTCAGAAATATATTTATCAAAATTTAAAAATTCTTTTAAATTTCCTATATCATCATCGGATAAGTTTTTTCTAGCAATATAGATTTCTTCAATACAAATAGGTGCTTCCTTTTTCATGACTAAACGAACAACTCTTAAAAATAATTCTCCTGGTTCAATCTCTAAATTATCAAACACATCTTTTTCACTTTTTACATCATAATACATATCAAAATAAAGAATTTTATATGTTGTATTTTCTTCTTGTTCTTCCTCTAAGATAACAGGTTGAATCTTTTTACGCATCTTTTCATCTGCCACAAATGTTCCTTTGTTTTTATCACGATATAAATAACCATCTTCTACCAGCTCTTCAATCGCTCTTCTAACGGTCATTCGACTCGCATCATAAAGAAGGGCAATTTCACGCTCACTAGGAATTGGTGAGTTTGGTTTTTGATCTTCTATGGATACTTTTATTTGATCTTTTATTTGTAGATATTTTGGTTTTTCCATAGTACCTCCTCTTTATAAAATCGTTTAGTTAATTATATTGTATATACCACGAAAACTCAAGTAATAAGGTATATTCATGACAATCATCAAGATTTAACAAAGGTAAATGGTCGCCATGGTCTAATATAATCTAGTAGCATCATTTCCTCTTGTGGAAGATGCCCTACTACATTTTTTCTGCCATCATTTGGCATATCTTTTAAAACAATATGCAACTCTCCTTTATAACGAGCATAGTTGTCATTGACAATAATCACATCTCCTCGTTTTAAATCTCTAGTATTTTCAGGAATGATGCTTTCCTTTGCATAAGTAACTCGAGGGAACGTACTTCTTGCCATATATTCACTCATATCCCCACGCACAAAGTGTTCATGTTCATAAATAACTTTACGTTCACTTTCCTGTAATTCTTTCTCATATTCAATCTTGAATGTTAAAATGCCAGAGCGTAAACTACTCATTGTTTTTAGTTCTTCTTCACTAGCATAACAATTGGCAATAATCACATCATCAACCATGCCTGTCGCAAATAAATGTCTTGCTTGTACATCTATTGCTAAATCACGATGCATTTCTAAGGTACACAAACCTTCATTTACAGGCCATGGACCAAAACTATTTTCTGTTTGTGAGGATACAAATGCCGCAATCTTTAAATTATACTTTTTAATATCTTCATTACACTTATTAAAGTGTTCCATACTTAATCCAGTATAACGTTGTGGATAAAAATTATGGCATGTAATAATATGATCTCTATTTGGATAATGACTCATAATATTGGCAATATATTGATTGCCAAAACTTGCATTAATCTCTATTTTAAGATTTTCTTTATTACAGCTCATCAAAGCTTCCTTTAATCCATCAAAGCCCTCATCTAAACGAATCCCATCAGCGTGAAGCTCTTTAAAAAAAGATAAATCATCATAACTAACCCCTAAGTTTTTAAACACAAAAGGTGCAACATCTAAAATGACTTCCATACCATAAGAATGTGCATGATCAATCAATGTGGTAAATGTCTTTTTTATTTCTTCCTTTGTCTTGTTTTCAACACTTAACAAACAGCTAAACACACGTTTACAGTTATATTTAGCAGCCAAACTAATATACTCCATATCCTTTTGCAATGTCGAATGTTCTGGATAAATGGATATTCCTAATCGTCCCATGTGATTTCCTCCTTATCTATAAAAAAGCCAGTCTCACACTACTGGCTTTCTGTTTTCTTGAATTAAACGTTCAATATGCGTAAGCATTAAATTTATTCTTTTCTTATTAGATCGTTTATATAGAAAATTCATTAATTGATAATTTAATTCTTTTGATTTTGATGATGCATCATAACTTTCTAAATAGCGTAAATTCACTTTCCCATCTGCTTGTTCTTCATAGGAATAAGACAAATAGTTTTTTCCTTGTGCACTGACAAAAGAAGCTTTATAACTACCAGAAGTAAGCTCTTCTATGCGGGTTGATACTTTTCCCTCTTTTCCACTTCTGCCTTTTAATTGTTTTTGATATTTATATCCAGTTCCTACTTGCGATTCCTTTACTTTTTTATTTGTCGCATGTTCAATATCCTGCAATACCATCTGTTTGATAAAAGCATCCATTTCTTCCATACTTACATCTAATACTCTACTAATCTCCATAAGAACCTCACTTTCTACTTCCTTTTGTAAAATTATCTTTCTTTAGCTGAATACCACCAATAATGATTAATAAGATTCCACTTAAAATCAAATAGATTGGTTTTTCCATCATATAGCTAAGCATAATCAATACACTACCGATACTAATCAAAAATAAATACCATTGTTTCATCAAAATCACCTATTTTCTTTACCTTATTTTATACTAAAATATAACACACTGCCAATTTCTGTTGCCTTTATTTCTTTTTTAGCCACAGCAATCGCTTTTTCTTTATCTTCTGTATCAATTTTAAACATTAAATTAATACCACTTTTACCATCATACTGAAATGTAATTCCATCATATGTTTTTTTATCTAATAGTTCAATTAAAAAATCTTGCTTAATTGCACTAGAAATTGTAATCATAAATCCGCCTTCTTTCAAATCTTTTCGTATAAATCAATGAATTCATTAGCTAAAATTTTAAACGTTTCTGCACTCATTAATTGATCTTCAGCATGAACAAGTAACAAGACAACCTGTACTTGATCGCCATTTGCTTCTTGTGAAATTAATTTCGCATGGGCACTATGTCCTTGATTGAACATTTCATCACCATTTGCAATCGCCTCTTTAGCTCCTACAAAATCTTTTTCTTTTGCCTTTTGAATGGCTTCAATATAGCATGATCTTGCAGAACCAACAGCAGAGATAATTTCAAAACAAATTAATTCGATTCCTTCCATCTTTTATTCCTTTCTATTTATGAGGGAGAAGAACGTATTTGTTCCACTCCTCATATTTGATTAAGCTTCTACTTCATCTTCTTTAATATCAATGCGATTAGCCATCATTACGAATACTGACCAAATAGCCACACCGATGATTAAGTTAACTAAAGCAAGTAATGCAGCTGCAAAACTTCCTCCTGTCGCTAACCAAGCATAAATTACTGGTGGTACTACCCAAGGTACAACGACATGTACATAAGGTACGAATCCAGCAGCTGTTGCTCCATAAGCGATTAGTGTTAATACGATTGGTACTAATAACCATGGAATGAAGTAAATTGGATTCAATACAATTGGCATACCGAATACAACTGGTTCATTAATATTGAAAGCTCCCATTGGTGCAGATAATTTAGCCACTGCTTTAGAATCAGCACGCTTTGAGAAAATTAATACAGCGATGATTAATGCTAGTGTACAACCAGTACCACCCATCCAAACATACGCATCAAAGCTACCTCGTGTCCAAATGAATTCCATTGCTTTTCCCGCATTGTAAGCAGAATCATTCATTGTCGTTGCTGTTAAATATGTTCCATCTAAGACAGCTCCTAATACGTTTGTTCCATGTAATCCAAAGAACCAGAATAATTGAACGGCAATGACCACAACTAAGACAGCACCAAGACCTTGTGATAAGCCTAAGAATGGCATCTGTACATATTTTAGAATTAAATCACCAATTGCCATACCATCAGCGAATGTTGCCACTAACCAAGCTAGTGTCCCACACAAGTAAATTGCAATGACTCCTGGAATAATGGAAGCAAACGCTTTTGATACAGCAGGTGGTACTGAATCTGGCAATTTAATTGTAACATTCTTGTTCATTAATTTAGCATATACGATGGTTGATAAAAAACCAATAAACAATGCCGTAAATAACCCTTTCGCATCTAAATATGCCCAGTTTAAAAATCCCCAACCAACAACATCAGCACCTTTTGCACCTGCACCTGCGATTGTTGCAACCTGTGGTGTAACAGCAATGAATGATGCGAAAGCCACAAGTCCACCAGCCAATGCGTTTGTTTTATACGCTTTTGATAACTGGTATCCTAGAGCAAAGACAAAAGCAATTGATAACATCGCTAATGTACCCCACCATACATTTCCATTAATCGTAATTAACCATTCCATTGTTTCCGCAATTTTTAAATCTGGTAAATAACTGTTAGGCAAATCTCTTACGAACACATTTAACAATGTCGCAAATGCCCCTGCCATTGTAATTGGCATAATTGAGATGAATGCATCACGAATGGCTACTAAATGTTTTTGTGATCCAATTTTAGCAGCAACTGGTACGAAATGCTCCTCCATCCAAGCAGTAAATTTTTTCATACATTTCCTCCTCTTATTTATGGAAATTTTCTAAAGCATTCAATGCATTATCTAAAACTTTAGCTCCATTCATCGCTCCATAAGCTTGCATATCAATCACTTCAACAGGTATTGCGTTCCCTACAACGCCTTTCATTTTATTTTGTAAAAATCGAACCTGTGGACCTAGCAACATAATGTCTGCCTTTTTTGCTTCATTTGCTGCATTCGCATCTCCTGTCGCCCAAATTGTTGCCTCAATTTCTTTCTGTTCCGCTGCATCTTGCATCTTTTTCACAAGCATACTTGTACTCATTCCAGCTGAACACACTAATAGAATATTAACCATAAATCTCTGTTCCTTTCTAGTGGTATATACCACTTACATTTACAGTATACCATTAAAAAATATTATTGCAAGCGTTTTCATAAACTTTTTTTAAGTATTTTTTCAATAATCGTTCATTTAATACGATAAAAATTGAATAAAAGCCTTATTTTATGGTATATACCACATATTGATATTTTTATACAATTCTGTAAATTTTCCTTCTTTTTTTATGTGTTTTATCCTTCATTAACTCATGATTTCTTATCTTTTTACTTTCCACTATCACTATTATGGATATGATAAAGTGCTTAGCCTATGAAAAAAACGACCTGTTTTTACAGATCGTCTTTGTTTCTATTTTACTACAATTATTTAATAATCGCTGGTAACCAATGTTCATCAGCTTCTACACCTAATAATTTAGCAACTGTTGCAGCAACGTTTGCTAAACCGAAGTCGCCTTCTGCCATTTCTACATCAGCACCATAAATAATGAATGGCACTTTATTCAATGTATGAGATGTTTTTGCTTTTAATGGTTTTCCTTCTTTTGGCTTATCGTACATTTCATCAGCATTACCATGATCAGCAGTAACAATTAAAATACCATTTACTTTTTTCACTGCTTCCAACACACGTTTTAATTCTAAGTCTACTGATTCTACCCCAATAATTGTTGCTTGATAGCTTCCTGTATGACCTACCATATCTCCATTTGGATAGTTTGTTCTTAAGAAATCGTATTTTCCTGATTCAATTGCTTCAATTAATTGATCTGTAATTTCTGCAGCTTTCATCCAAGGACGTTGTTCAAAAGGAATCACATCACTAGGAACTTCCACAAACGTTTCCATCTTATCATCAAATTTTTCACTTCTATTACCGTTCCAGAAATAAGTTACATGCCCAAATTTCTGTGTTTCTGAAATAGCATATTGACTGATTCCAGCTTTTACTAAGTGTTCTGATAAAGTATATTTAATCTTAGGTGGGAAAGTTAAGAACTTCTTAGGAATTTCTAAGTCTGCATCATATTGCAACATACCTGCAAACATAACATCAGGTGTTCTAACACGATCAAACTTATCAAAAGATGCACCTTCATCAAATGCTTTACAGATTTCTTGTGCTCTATCTCCTCTAAAGTTGAATAAAATCACACTATCCCCATCGTTAATAGTACCTACTGGTGTTCCCTCTTTCGCAATTACAAAAGCTGGTAAATCTTGATCTACAACGCCTGTTTCATTACGGAATGTTTCAATTGCTTCTTTGGCACTAGCAAATTGTCTACCTTCTCCTAGAACATGTGTTTTCCAACCTTCTTCAACCATTCCCCAGTTTGCTTCATAACGATCCATTGTAATTTTCATACGTCCACCACCACTCGCAATGCAAGCGTGGAAATTTCCATCATTAATTTCAGCTAATTTAGATTCTAATGCATCAACATATGTTAATGCACTTGTTTCAGGTACATCACGTCCATCTAACAAGATATGTACTCTTGCTTCTTTCACACCATCTGCTTTTGCTTGATCTAATAATGCGAATAAATGGTTGATATGTGAATGCACATTTCCATCAGATAATAATCCAATAAAGGGCATAACTCCTTTATCTTTACAGTTAGCAACTAATTCTTTCCAAGTTGCATTGGCAAACATTTCTTTTGTTTCAATAGATTCATTGACAAGTTTTGCTCCTTGTGCATAAATCTGTCCACAACCTAATGCGTTATGTCCAACTTCACTATTTCCCATATCGCCATCACTTGGTAAACCGACAGCTAATCCATGTGCTTTAATTGCTGTATTAGGACACGTTTCTTTTAATTCATCTAATGTAGGAGTGTATGCATTGTAAACAGCATCACCTAAGTGATTTTCACTGATTCCAACACCATCCATTACTACTAATACTACTGGTTTTTTACTCATATTAATTCCTCCTGATTATTCTTATATAATATACCACAAATCTAGCTTATTCGCATCGGTTTTACTACTTTTTTTCACTTACAAAGTATTCGTTTCTTATCCCTTTATCCTTTGATTAAAAAAGACATAACAATAAATTAACAAGATAAGCACTGACACATGCCCATATCGCTACTTGTAACAAACTTTTTTCACGATAAGCAAAATAGAATGCAACCATACAACCAATGACACTAGATGTAACATTGCCTGTGGCAGTGAAAATAGCAGGGAATGTCATTGCCCCAAGCACTGCATAAGGCACATAAAAAAGAAATGATTTCACATAGATACTTTTAATTTCTTTTTGAAATAAAGTAATCGGTAACATTCTAATAAGATAGGTAACCCCTGCCATTATTAACATATATAGTAAATATTTATTCATCATATGCCTCCTTTACAGGATATAAGTATGCCATTAATCCTGCTGAAATAATGGTGCATATAATAACACTAAAACCACTGCCGATAGGAAGATAGCAACTTATTAATGCAAAACTACAACTTAATACAGCTGCAAGCATGACACATTTTTTAATACTCGATAATTTTTTAGCAGGTGGAATAATGATTGCTAAAAACATACCATAAATGGCAATCTGCAAAGCATTCCTTAATATCTCTGGTAAAAGCTCACTCGCTTTTCCCCCAAGAAAAGTTCCTAGTGTCCAAGCGATAATCGGTGTTATTGATAATGCAAAATAATAATGTTTTCCTATTTTCCCTTTCTTGTTACTTGCTAAAGCGAAGATTTCATCGGTAATGGAAAAAGCCATGAAAGCACGATCTTTACTGCTTAAATGAGGATCAATCTTTTGTGATAAGGATAATGACATCAGTGCATAACGAAGATTAATGATGAACTGTGTTAATGCCATTTCAATATATGCTCCATTTACAAGCAATAAAGGTAATCCAGCGAACTGTCCTGCACTTGTTAAATTCGTTAGTGAAATAATAACAGCAACTTCTAACGGTATACCCATAGATATTGCCATCATACCAAATGTAAAAGATACAGATAAATAACCTAATGCAATAGGGATTCCATCTTTTATTCCTTCTCTAATACTGTTTTCTACATATTCTTTCATACAAAACCCCCAACTAGCGTTAATTATACAATACTTATTGAAGCAAAAACAATCAAAAAGATAAGCAATCAAAATCACTTATCTTCTTTGTTACCTATTATTTATTTTAAATTAATCATCTATATCTTGATCAAATTTTAAAATTTCCCCACTATTCGCATCAACATCTACATCATATTCTGTATTGCCGTTTTTAATTTGTACATCATACTTTAATATACCATCATCACTTTCTAATTCACACTTTACTAATGTACCACTACCAACACGATCCATTGCTATCTGTTGTGCTTGTTCTTGTGTAATGGTTGCAGCAGTGTTTGTATTTGTATTTGTGTTTGTATCACTATTACTTGCTCCTACATAATCATCATCTTTTTCTTGTTTTAAAATGTTTCCACTATTCGCATCAACTTCAATTTCATAGCGTTCTTTTTCACCTGTAATAATAAATTCATAGTAGCTGACTCCATCATCTTTCTCTTCTCTTGCTTGTGTCACTTTTCCATCAAATGCCTCTAATGCTATTTTTTGTGCTTCTTCTAAACTAAGTGCATTTTTACTACTACCACACCCTACTAACATAATACTAACTAATAATAAACCTAATAACTTTTTCATTTTACGTCCTCCTGTTTTAATATAATACTAAATTTTGTATACTCATTTACTTTGCTTTCTACTTCTATTGTATAATCATAATAAGTACAAATTCGTTTTGCAATTGCTAAACCTAAACCAAAGCTATCTTGATTCGCATTACGCGATTCATCTATTTTATAGAAACGATCAAAGATATAAGGAAGTTTATCTTCTTTAATGCCAATTCCATAATCTAATACCGTAAGTTGATGATTATGATAGCGTACTTCTATTTCTTTGCGTGTTGTTTTTGCATACTTAATCGCATTGTCGATTAAAATGATTAACAATTGTTTTAGATGTTCTTCTTTCATCAATACAAGGACATCTTCTACCTCTACTTGTAGTATGAAATCTTCATGTAGTTTTTGAAAATCACTCACTACTTCATCTACCACTTTTTTTATACTCGTATGTATGGTTTTATCCACATCAATTTCTCTTGTTAAATGCAACAATTCATGACAAAGAGAAATTAAACGATCCACTTCTTTCGCACTAACACATAAAGCAGATGATAATACTTCTGGATCTTCTTTCCCCCATCTTTGTAGCATATCTAAATTCCCTTTTACAATCGCTAGTGGTGTTTTTAGTTCATGCGATGCATCTGAAACAAATTGATTTTGTTGTTGCAAAGAACGATCTAGCTGGGCTAATAAATCATTAAATTCATTTCCTAATTGAGCCAGTTCATCATTTCCTTCTACTTGTAATGCGTGTTTACTTCCTTCTTTTTTCATCACCTGTATATTTTTAATAAAGCCTCTTACTCCTTTTAAGTAACGTGAGCTAATGGCAATTCCACATAGCAAGCTAGCAATAAATGCAGCTAACAAAAGCAACACTACCAGTGTGATAACAATACTTGCTATTGGTGTCATCACATCTTCATCCATTGCATAAATACGACCTAAAATTAATAGATAATAGATCATATAAAGCAATAATATCGAAGTGATGATGAGGGTGAAGGCAATCATCATAAAAGAGGTAGAAAAGATTAATTGAAAACGAAAGGAATGTCTTTTTTTCATTTTAATGCATAGCCTACTCCACGTATTGTTTCAATCTGAATGCCTTTCATTTTATTTCGCAAATAGCGTATGTATACTTCCACTACATTTGTATATACATCACTTTCACTTCCCCATACCTCATCTAAGATTTGATCACGACTAATAACTTTCCCTCCATTTTTCACAAGCAATAACAATAAATCATATTCCTTCACACTTAATGCAATCTCTTCATTTAAAAAGAACGCTTTGTGTCCTTGTACATCTATCATGACATCTCCATAATGATATTGTAAACCATCTTTACGAAAGTTCGTACGTCGCAATAACGCAGTAATTCTTGCTAATAATTCCTCCATTGCAAAAGGTTTTGCTAAATAATCATCACTTCCTGCTTGTAAACCATTTACTTTATCCATCACTTGATCTCTAGCCGTTAACATAATGATTGGTGTTTGCTTTTGCTCACGCAACCTTCTACACACTTCCACTCCGTTCATTCGTGGCAACATTAGATCTAACAATATTAAATCGTAATCAACCTCGATTGCCTTATGAAACCCACTTTCTCCATCATATGCTTGATCGCATTCATATCCAGCGTGGGTTAGTTCTAATTTTAATAAAGCGGACATATTTTGTTCATCTTCCACAATTAATATTCGCATACACCCTCCCTATTCATATTCGTAGCTAATGACTTTACCATCTTTAGCCGCAATCACAACATGAATGATTTCCTGTTGTTGATTCATAATCGACAACTCATAAAATATTTGTAAATTTTCATATTCGATCATCGAGGAAGTAATCTTACCTGGAAATTGATTTAAAGCGATGACATGTGCTTCACTTTTTGAATAATGAATATTATTTAAGATACTTTGCAAAATATACACACCACATAATATTAAAGCGATAAACACGATCACACTACACACAATCATTCTTTTTTTATACTTTAACAGTTGCTCCATCTTCTTCCTCCTATCTATAGTTTACTCTAATTTTACACCAATTATATGATAAACAAATAAAAATCACATGAGAAATTTCTCATAATCCTAATGAAAAGAGTGGAAATCACTCCACTCCTTACTTTATTTATTGTATTTTTGTGAAAATATCTTGAATCATCGGTATTACATAAACACTACCATTCTTTGCTTTTGCATTTTCAACCATAACACTTACAAGCATGGAACGTGTTCCTTCTTCTCTAAACGCAACCATCCAACCAAGTTGTTCTTCTCCCACTTCTGCTGTTCCTGTTTTTCCACCAATATTTTGATTAAGTACAGGGGCAACATGTTGAGCAGTAGCGATTAAATCATTTTTCATTATTTCTGCATGCTCTTTTGTTATCACTTCTTTTTTATAATAAGACACCTTCCCTTCCTCATATAAAAGGGTTGGTTGCAACATATTTCCTTCATTAAGGAAAGTAGAATACATTGCTGTTAAATGCAATGGATTCACTTGTAATTGTCCTTGTCCAAAACCTGTCGTTGCTAATGTAACATCATCACTCAACTTTTTACCATAAGTAGATTTTGCTAAATGGAAATCAAATGGTAATGTTTCATTAAAGCCAAACGTATCTAGTCCCTCTTCATACTCTTTACTACCAATTTGTGTCGCTAATTTTGCAAAGTAAATATTATCAGAATACTTTAACGCATTCACTAGTGTACTAGGTTCACTATATTGTGTTTGTGTTGGAATAAAGTATTCCCCCCAGCTATCATCTAATTGCCATAACCAGTTTTCCGCTTTTCCTAAATCAGTATCATTGCTTATTTGTCCTGTTTCTAAACCGATGGCACCTGTAATTGCTTTAAATGTGGAACCTGGTGTAAATACATTGGCAAAACGACTTTGTAAAGGATTTAACTCGTTACTTGTAATTTCTTCCCATCTAGCACTTGTAATTCCATACGCTAATTCATTAGGATTATAAGATGGTGTACTTACCAATGCTAACACTTCTCCTGTATGTGGATCCATGGCTGTTGCACAACCTGCATCATTCACTAATTCATCATACAATGTACTTTGCACATTAATATCAATCGTTAATTTAACATTTTCCCCATCTTTTTTATCTTTTTTCGCAACGGTTGTGATTGTACTACGATTTTTATCTAAGATAACAATCGCATATCCATCACTCGCTCTTAATTTTTCTTCGTATACTTTCTCTGCTCCTGTTTTGCCAATTAATGAAGTTTCTGTATATCCTTTATCTTTATACTTTTCTAATTCCTCAGCAGTGATTGATTGTACATATCCTGTTAAATGTGCACATTTTTCCCCATAAGGATAACTTCTACCTTCCTCTTTCAAAATATTGATCTGTACCCCTTCTATTGTATTCAACGCTTCAAACACACTTGTGTCATGTGCCATATTTTTAATAGGGACAAACATATCTTTTTCTACCCAAGATGCATTTAGTTTTTCTTCAATTTTTTCCACACTCAAACCAGTTAATGAAGAAAGATTTTGTAGGGTTGCCACTTCATCATTAATATATTCAGGCACTAATCCTACCTGCATCATATCAGCTTGTGTAGCTAATACTTGTTCATTGCGATCAAGGAGCATTCCTCTTTTTCCATAATCCGTTTCTACACTAACAAAACCATCATCTTTTAAATCAGGAAAAATCACACTAGAATCCCATTCTAATTTATATTCTCCCTCTTCTTTAGTACAATTTACACTATTCTTAAAAGAAAATTCACCAGCAATGCTATTCATTGACATCGTATAAGTAAGTTTATTTTCCTTTTCTTCAATATCTTTTATCTTAATATCACTCGCTTCTATTCCTTCATAAATGTTTTGATTTCTTGAAACAAACGCTTTTTTACTAATGTTTTCTTTTGTTTCTTTACTTAACAACTGATACATGTCCTCATACTTTTCATCTGCAAGAAGCTGTGTGTACTCTTTTATCATATCACTTGCTTTCACTTGATTTAAATGTAGCATAGCAAACACACTTGCAACAACAACAAATACAACAATACCACCAGCTATGTAAAGTTTCTTATTTCCCCTTTGTTTAAACATTTCCATTTTATAAGACTTCCTTTCTTTATCATTATAACGAATACTTATCTAAAAGAAAACAAAATTTAGAGGAATGCAAAAGAAAAGGTGTGTCTATCACACCCTTTGTTTACTCCTCTTCTTCTTTTCCGCCTTCTTCTGTTAGCATTTCTTCTTCATCTTCATCATCATCTACCATAATTGCTTCTGTATCAATCACAACATCTTCAAATTTATGACGAGAACGTAAATCCCATTTATTTTCTTGTAAATGTACAAAACGATCATCTAAAGATATATCGGTATAGAACTGAGCAATCAAATCATCTGCTTGTGCTTGTGTTAATCCTTTAATTTGACTCACTTCTTCCCAAAGTTTACTAAATACAATTTCTTTTTTCTTTTTGCTCATTAAATCATAAGCAATATCCACCATAGGTTGTCCCATATTCAATTCCCTCCTACATTTTTTCAATAGCTTCTACACCAATTAAATCTAACGCATTCTTAAGTGTAATACGACATGCCTTTAATAAGGCTACACGCTGTGCACTTAACTGGGCATTATTTGGATCGTTTACTTTACATGCCCCATAGAAACTATGGAATAGCGACGCTAATTTTTGGATATAATTACAAACTTTATGAGGAGCACGATTGATTGCTGCATCACTCACAACACTTGTAAATTCATTAATATACTTTAATAATTGAATCTCTTTTTCATGTGTTAATAAATCATAAGTTTCTACACTTTCTACCGATTCAATATTTCTTAAAATAGAACTCATTCTTGCATATGCATATTGTGCATAGTAAACAGGATTATCATTACTTTGTTTTCTTGCCAATCCTAAGTCAAAGTCAAAGTGTGTATCGACTGCTCTTGATACAAAGAAATAACGAACTGCATCAACGCCTACTTCTTCACAAAGATCACGAATGGTTACGGCATTGCCTAATCGTTTACTCATTTTTACTTCTTCGCCATTTTCGACTAAACGCACCATTTGAATAATATCCACTTCTAATGTATCTGCATCTCTGCCTAATGCTTGAATACTTGCTTTTAAACGTGGAATATATCCATGATGATCAGCCCCTAAGAAGTCAACTAATTTATCATAACCACGATCTAACTTATTGATATGATATGCAATATCGGGAACTAGGTATGTATAAGAACCATCACTTTTTCTTAAAACACGATCTTTATCATCACCATATTCCGTTGTTCTAAACCATAAAGCACCATCTTTTTCATACACTTTACCAAGTTTGGTTAGTGTTTCAATTGCTTCTTCTACTTTATGTGCATCTCGTATTGCTTGTTCACTTGAGTAAACATCAAAATCCACTCTAAACATCGTTAAATCTTCTTTAATCTTATCTAATTCAAAACGGATCCCTTCTTTTTTAAAGAAATCTAACGTTTCTTCATTATATGTTAAATATTGATCCCCATACTGTTTTGCCATCTTTTGTGCAATGGCAATAATATCCGCTCCATAATAGCCATCTTCTGGCATTTCCACTTCTTTATCGAAACATTCACAATATCTTGCATACAATGATTTTCCTAAATTAATAATCTGATTTCCTGCATCATTCACATAGTATTCTCTTGTTACTTCATAACCACTTGCTTTCAGTAAACGTGTTACACTATCTCCCCAAGCAGCCCCTCTGGCATGTCCTAAATGTAAATTTCCTGTTGGATTTGCACTGACATACTCGCAGTTTATCTTTATTCCTTTTCCTACTTGATTATGACCAAATTGTTCTTTTTTAGCGAGCACTTCTTTAATAATATTAGCTAAAGAATCACTTTTCATTGTAAAGTTGATAAACCCAGGACCTGCAATATCTACCTTTTCGATATGTCCCGCTTCTTGATCTAGCCCCTCACATAACAATTGTGCTACTTCTCTTGGATTTTTATTAACACGTTTGCAAAGTCGCATTGCTGTATTTGTTGAATAATCACCATGGGCACTATCTTTAGGAATTTCAATCACGATTTCATCTAAGGTTAAAACAATCGCAAACTGTTTTTCAACAGCATCTTTAATCGCTTGTTTTAAATTGTTTTCAATTGTATTCATATGCTTCCTCCATTACCTCTATCTCTATCTTAAAACCATCTTTACTATCACTACCATTTTCCACATCATATTCAACCATGATATAGCGTGGATCACACTGATAAGCAAAGGTATGAATTTCTATTTCAAATGTACCGTATTCACTTTTCATAGGATTTTTTGTTGTTTGTTTTCGATGCAGATTTAATTGTGAATGTACTTCACCATAACGCTCAATTACCATATACTCTTTAAACATATACATGACTACTTTCGTTCCATCTTTTTCTACATAATTGATTTCTCGATATTGATCATACTCACTACATAGTGCATATCCAACAAACAAAATATTTTCACTCTTTGTATAGCGATGTGTGTGTTTTACCTGTATCTTTTTTCTCATAAATTATCCTTTTTTCTTGTGTATTATAGCACAGTATTTTTATGTTGCAACCTTTAGCTTATAAAATCATCTTTTTTTGGATTCTCTTCCTATTTTTTATACACGCTTTTATTTCCCTTTTCACATTCCCTCATAATAAAATTTGCAAGATGAACCATACTATGTATGAGGTGTTTTATGAAACGTTTTCTACATATTCTAGCATGGATCTTTTTTGCTTTGTTTACTATTTTTATCGCCTTTTTACTATATGCTATCTTTACACCCATTCACTTAAAGGATAAACAGATTATCATCTATGATAAAAACGATCAAATCATTTATCAAAACGATCAATCCAATACATTGGATATTGATGATGTGGACCCCTTTATCCTAAAGGCTATTGTGGATATTGAGGATAAGCGTTATTATTCGCATATTGGTTTTGATGTATTAAGAACAGGAAAGGCACTTATCAATAACCTTGCAAATAAAGATATTGTGGAGGGTGGCAGTACCATTACACAACAATATGCAAAAAATATTTATTTAGATAATACACAATCAATCAAACGAAAAATCATTGAGTTTTTTTATGCTTTGCGTTTAGAAATGCATTACAGTAAGAAAGAAATACTAGAAGGCTATATCAATTCTATCTATTATGGACATGGTGTGTATGGCTTAGAAAATGCGGCGACTTTTTATTTTGGTAAACAAGTCAATGCTTTATCAATTAGTGAAATTGCACTCTTAATTGGTATTCCTAATGGACCTAGTTATTTTTCACCTTATGAATCTATGGAAAATGCAAAAAGTAAACGCAATCAAATTTTAAAAGCATTAAAACAAGATGGTTTAATAAATCAACAGCAGTACCAAAAAGCAAAAGCAGAAGAAATACAATTAGATACAAAAAACTTTCAGAAAACAACAAGAAAAAATTATTATATTAATGCCGTCTTAGAAAAAGTAGAAGCTATGAAATTTAGCGATCATCAACTAATGATTCATACCTACTACGATGAAGAGGCACAAAGTGCTTTAACAAGTGCCATTGAACAATCAATGAATGGGCAAGAAATGCAAAGTAGTGGTATCATTATAGAACCATACACTTTTAATATCCTTGCGATCCAAGGAGGTAATAACTTTAATGAAAGTAATTATAATCGTGCCTTGTATGCCAAACGCCAAGTTGCCTCAACGATTAAACCACTCCTTTATTATTTAGCACTACAACAAGGATTTACTCCTTCTAGTACATTTTCTAGTGAACCGACTACCTTTACATTAAACGATGGGTCTACCTATGCTCCTGAAAATTATAATAAGTCTTATCCTTATCAAGATATATCCATGATCCATGCGATTTCTACATCAGATAACATTTACGCTGTAAAAACACATCTATTTTTAGGTATGGATTCATTAGTGTCTGCTTTAAAACAATTTCATATTCAAGCAGAAAAAAATCCTTCTCTTGCATTAGGTTGTGTTAACTTATCTATTTATAATATGGCAAGAATCTATACAACCTTTGCATCTGAGGGCTTATACGTTGAACCTGCCTTTATTGCTAGTATTCATAATGGTGAACAAGTATTGTATACAAGAGATAGCACTAGTAAACAGCTATTAGATCGTGATACTACCTTACTATTAAATCAAGCATTAACTTCTACTTATGACAGTAAAAATACATTAAATTCCTACCCTACAATGCTTTCTAAACAAGCGAATGTGATTACAGGAGTAAAAAGTGGGACTAGTGATTGGGATACTTGGGTTGTTGGTTTTAACCCTTATTATAGTGTGGGGATTTGGAATGGCTATGATGATAATCGTGATATTAAAAAACAAGAGTTTGAAACAAGTAAAAAAATCTGGCAAAGTACATTTAATACGTTAATGGAAAACAAACAGGAAGTGTGGTATGAGATGAGTGATCAAATGATCGCTAAAAAGGTGGATCCAATTAGTGGAAAAGAGGATAGTGAAGGCTCTATCTATTGGTATTTAAAATAATTTATGATAGAATATCGATTACTAGGGGTGATTTAATGAATACAAAACAGAAAGCAACATTATCGCTGTTTATGACTGCTATCATATGGGGATTGGCTTTTATCGGTGTCGATGATGCACTCGCACATGGCTGGCAAACTTTTCCATTACTTGCCTTTCGTGGACTGATTGGTGGTTTGTTTATGCTTATCTTCTCCTATCGCAAAAAGTGGTGGAAAAACAAAACAACAATTATTTTAGGCATCATTACTGGCACTTTATTTTTTGCTGGCTTTGCCTTTCAAACGTTAGGACAAACCTTATCCAGTGTACCTAACACTGCTTTTATTACGACTTTAAACGTTATCTTTGTGCCGCTTATTGCACGCATCTTTTTAAAGCGTAAAATAGAAAATAAAGTATATGTCGCTTGTTTTTTAGCGATTATTGGAACTGCTATCTTATCCTTTAGTGATTCCTTTACTTTTCATATCGGCGACATCTATTTGCTTTTATGTGCTATTTTCTTTGCTTTACAAATCTTATTCAATGAAAAATGTGGACAGCATAATGATGTTATGTCCATCACTTGTATTCAACTACTCACAATGGGAATCTTGTCTTTTTTATTTATGCCAATGACAAATCAAACCCATATTCCTAATGAATCATGGGGGAGTATTTTATTTCTTGCCTTATTTAGCAGTGCTTTGGCAAGTGTTTTCCAATTATATGGACAAGGACATGTTGAACCTAGTAAAGCCAGTTTGATCCTTTCCTTAGAATCCATATTAGCAACCCTATTTAGTGTATTATTACTAGGACAAACATTAACTTTATCCATTATCATCGGTGGAACATGTATGTTTAGTGCTGTAATCCTCGTTGAGTATAAACGAAAAAATGTATAAAACAAACCTACCTGTATTCTTTAATAGGTAGGTTTATTTTATATTAATGATTCGTATTTTTGCACGTTTATGCTACTTAATCCCATAAAATTGATATAGGATTTCTAAAAGTTCATTTTTAGTCATTCCTACAATATTAAGTCTATATATTTTTTCTTCTGCACAAAGTCGTGATAATGCTTTTCTAATTGCATCGTAACTACCTAAATCAATAAAATCACTATTTGTATAAATTGTTCCCTTCTTTCATAATTTTATTTAATAAACTTTGATCCTTCATTTAATCACCTTCTTCGTCACAATTATCGTATACTTTTTGTGACTTGATTACAGTGTAAAATTAAGAAATTTTAAACGCCCATTATGTACTTCAATACACATTCACATAAAAAAACGCACCCATAAAACAACAGTCCAAAGACCTCTATCTTGATCATAACACTATATTTTAACTTTCTTTTTTTATGTTTTAACATTATAAAAGTTAAAATGAAATAAAACAATGTTAAAATGTGTTCTTTTATGAATAGATAGCTTTCTTACTCATACATCATGCACTTGCTATTTTTCTCTTATTTTTATTTGATCATTTTCTTCAAGATGTCCAATTAACATAGTTGCATTAGGATCATGCAGATGCATATTTTTTTGTACCTGCTTTTCACCATAATTTGCGTAGCAATAGCGACAAAAATGTGAACAGCAATTATACTGCCCAATATCCACACTTTGAATACACTCGCATTCCTTGCGTGCTTTGCTTTTCGGACAACGTTTCATTTTCCCTGTGAGTTGATACATTAATTCGTTGCTAATGCATGCTTGTTTATTAATTCCATACTTTGTTAAATCAACTTCTTCTGCACAAGTTTGTATTTGCATATGATAGTTTTTAGCAATTTCTCCAAACGCTTTCGCTAACACTGTGATTTCTTCATCTTCTAATGTTCTAAGTCCATAGTGCTGTGCATTTTTTATCGTGTTTTTTTTCATATCGAGAAAACTGATGACAATCACATTCACATACGTTGTTAACTGTTCACAAAGACGTTGAAACATTTTTATATGATAACTTATGGAATACACATCATTCACTAAAATTGGATCATAGCGAACAACCACACGATGAGCACCAATGTGCTTTGATAATTGTTTGATCGCTTCCATTATTTTTCGCTTATCCACAACATTTGGTTCAATGTCTTTTCGATAAGGCGTAAGACTAACATGAAACACATAATGAAATTGATCTAATTCATCAAGATATGGCAACATGGGAAGTGGATTTTTCGTACAAAAGAAGATTGCATCTACATGTGTTTTATCTAATATGATGCGACTTATTTGGTTTGGATAGAAGGGATTTCGAACATCGACAAACCCTGCACGAATGCGTTTCATTAACCATTCACTAAAAAATGCACAAATATCACATCGTCCACTCACATTAATAATCAAGATACCATCTCCTATTCACTGTTTTTTTAATTATAAACAAAAAATCGGTTGCCCGATTTTTATAAAAATTATAGTTTAATAAATTGTTCTACATCAATGACGAAGATGGTTGCTCCACCAACTTGTACTTCCACTGGAAAAGATGCAAAGCGACCAATATCATACGATGCTGTTGATGGTACAACTTCTGTACGTTTTCTACTGTATTCCCCAATCACTTCAATTGCTTTGTCTACTTTTTCATCTTCTGTACCAACGATTAACGTCGTATTTCCAGCTCTTAAAAAGCCTCCTGTTGTTGCTAAACGAGTTACCTGATAATTTTCTTTGGTAAGTGCTGCTGATACTGATGGACTATCTTCATTTGACATAATTGCTAAAATTAGTTTCATAATGCCACCCTCCTGTTCTATATAAAAATCATACCACGTTTACCTTGTATATTCAATGAATTAAACACCTCTCACAAACATTCACACGAAATTCTTGCCTTGTGTTATTCTTTTATTTTTAGCATAAAACGCTTATCTTCTACATTGATTAGTGCTAAAATAAGACTATTATTAGGAGGGATCACAAATGAAAGTTTCATTAGTATTAGAAGGTGGAGGTATGCGAGGTTTATACACTTGTGGTGTTTTAGACTTCTTTTTAGAAAAACAAATTGCTTTTTCAATGGTTGTTGGTGTCAGTGCTGGAGCATGTAGTGCTTGTAGTTATTTATCCAAACAATATGGAAGAGGGGCAGCTATTAATATTGATTATATCAAAGATAAACGCTTTTTTAGTGTTCGTAACCTATTGAAAGAAGGTAGTGTTTTTGGTTTAGACTTCATCTTTAATGAGATTCCTAACCACTTAAACCCTTATGACTATCAAGCTTTTCATACCAATCCAACAATCTTTTATAGTGTAGCGACTAACATTGAAACAGGTGAAGCACACTACAAACGTATCATTGATATGCGAGTGGATAGTGAATATATTAAAGCAAGTATGTCTTTACCTCTTATTTCTCCTGTTGTTGAAATAGATGGATTAAAACTATTAGATGGTGGAATCAGTGATAGCATTCCCATTCAATTTGCAATGAATAAAGGCTATGATAAACAAGTTGTTGTGTTGACACAATGTCGCTCTTATCGTAAAGGAAAAAACAACTTAATGCCTATCATTGCTCATAACTATAAAAACTATCCTCATTTAGTGAATGCTTTGGCAAATCGTCATCTACGTTATAATCAAACATTAACACAGTTGTATCAATTAGAAAAAGAAAAGAAAGCGTTTATTATTCAACCACAAAAACCTGTCAATGTATCCAGAGTAGAAACAAATAAAAGTAAATTAGTCGATTTATATAAAGATGGGTATGAAGATGCAAAAGCAATGTATGAACAATTAGTAAACTTCTTAAATGATTAATGCTTATTTAAGCGTAAAGCAAACTGATTTAACAAGGCAATTAAAACAGCATCATTCATTTCATTTAAAATGTCTATCTCTCCTAAAAAAGCCATGCACCCTAATACGTTTCTTTGATGCTTTACAGGTAAATAAAGAGCTTTAGCGAAAGATAGTGTATCACTTGTTTTTCCTGCTGGCTTGCCATTTTCAAATACCCATTTAACAAGTGCTTCCTCCTTTTCATTTGCTACAAATAAAGTAGGCTCTTTTGTATATAAGTGAAAACCATGTTTCTTTTTTTCATAATAAGCAACATCTACTTTAAATGTTTTACTAAAAAAAGTTAACGTTTCATCAAGCAAGCGATCCTTATCTTCAATCTGCATAATTTTTGACATGACTAATAAAGCATTCGCAAAATAAGCATCTTCTACTGCTATTTTTGCACGTTGTTTATTGACACGATTACTTTTATAGATTAGTAAATAAATAATAATCAGTAAGACAAAGGTAAGTACATACGATTTTTCATTAATTTCAAACGCATGGTAAGGTTCGATAAAAAAATAATTAAATAGTAATACACTGAAAAAAGAATAAAGCATAATATAACTTCTATCCTGTACTTTACTAGATAAAAAAATACTACCAATGACATAACATAAGACAACACTGGCATGATTAACATGAATAAAAAAGATGCATAAAGCAATCCCTGTGGATAGGAAAAGCAAAACACATAAGTAAACAACTTCTTTTGTAGAAAAGGGAAATCGTTTGCTTTTTTTAGGTTGTCTTAAATCTTTATCAGGAATAACATAGATTTCAATATCTGGTATATGTGCAATCAATTGATCAATAAATCCTTTTTGATAAGAAAAGACATAGCTTTTTCGCTTACTGCGACCGATAATGATTTTTGATACATTGCTAATTTTTGCATATTGTGCAATCTGCAAAGGTAAATCAATCCCACTAACGATCGCAATTTGTGCATCAAAAGATTGTGCTAAGCGAAAATTATCACGCAAACGTTTTTTAACATCTTCGCTTTCTTCCATAATATTGCTACCTTCGACAAACAAGGCTGTTAGTTGTGCATGAAATGCATTTGCCATTCTCGCTGCAGAACGTATCACATTCGCATTGGAAGGAGAGGCACTAATACACACTAAAATATGTTCATTGCTAATACGGCTTGTTCTTCGATCTTCTTTTTGATTAATACGATCTGCACAACGCCGCATGGCAATTTCTCTTAAAGCGACTAAACGTTCCTCACTAAAAAAATTATTTAATGCCTTTTCTATTTTATTCGATTGATAAATTTTCCCTTTCTTTAAGCGTTGTATCAATTCTTCTACTTCAATATCCACAAGTTCCACTTGGTCTGCTTTATCAAATACATAATCAGGAATCCTCTCATTCACCAGAATATGCGTAATTGAAGATACTTTATCATTTAAGCTTTCTAAATGCTGTACATTTAATGTTGTATATACATTGATTCCATGTTCTAATAGTTCTTCTATATCTTGATAACGTTTTTTATGTGTTAATGTGCTTGCATTCGTATGTGCTAATTCATCAACTAAGATAATTTCTGGCTTTCTTTTTAACGCTGCTTCTAAATCAAACTCCCATGTTTTAATTCCACTTTGCAACACCACAAGGGCTGGAATGACTTCCAACCCTGTAAGCAATGCATTGGTTTCTTCACGCTTATGCCCTTCCACATAGCCAACCACTACATCATGCCCTTCTTCTTTCATTGCATGTGCTGCCTCTAACATCGCATAGGTTTTTCCTACCCCTGCTGCATAACCAAAGAAAATTTTAAGTTTTCCTCTATGCGTATCACTAACCTCTAAATGTAATTTTTTCAATAATTCATACGCATCTTTTTCCTGTTTCATAAAGCTGCTCCTTTATTTTAAAATACCATCTAAAGCTAAATTCACCTTTAGTACATTCACTGTTTCTTCCCCTAAAAAGCCAAGTAGTTTATGTTGTGTATATTGCTCTACAATCACACTTACTTCCTTTTCGCTCATATGTCTTGCTTTTGCGATTCTTGTCATTTGAAATTTTGCTGCTTTTAAAGAAATCTGTGGATCCAACCCACTTCCTGATATTGTGATTAAATCACTTGGTATCTGTTCCTTTTCTTTCTGTGGGTGTGCTTTTCTAATCTTTTTCACACGCTCTTTAATCATCGCATCATATTCATCACTCGCAGGGGAAATATTGCTCGCTGTTGCATACATACGTTTTGTGCCATCTTCCTCTGTGTACGTTTGTGTATCAATATTCATTACACGCCCCCACATATATTCATCACTAGTAAATTGTTGTGCTAATAAAGCACTTCCATACTTTTTACCATTCACTTCAATAATTGAACCATTCGCTTGATCCTTTAAAAATACTTGTGATATGAGCGTAATCCCTGTTGGATACACCACTCCACAAATGACACTAAAAACAAGTAATACACCAATTGCTTTTTTAATCATAGATTTACTTTTTTTCATCAATATACCCTCCTATACAAGTTGTAAAAAGACAATCACCATATCGATTAATTTAATTGCCACAAACGGTAAAACAATCCCCCCTAATCCATAGATTAAAAGATTTCTAGTTAGTAGTTTATTAGCTGGTACTTCATGATACTTAACCCCTTTTAACGCTAGTGGAATTAGTGCAATAATAATAAATGCGTTATAGATAACCGCTGATAAGATGGCACTATTGGCATTATGTAAATGCATAATATTCAAAGCAGAAAGTTCTGGATACAAATTGATAAACAGTGATGGAATAATTGCAAAGTATTTAGCAATATCATTCGCAATCGAGAAAGTCGTTAAGGAACCTCTTGTCATTAACAGCTGTTTACCAATTTTTACAATTTCAATTAACTTTGTTGGTGATGAATCTAAATCAACCATATTCCCAGCTTCTTTCGCTGCTTGTGTTCCCGTATTCATCGCCACAGCAACATCTGCTTGTGCTAGTGCTGGGGCATCATTTGTCCCATCTCCACTCATGGCAACTAAATGTCCTTTCCTTTGATAATCAATAATAGTCGATAGTTTTGCTTCTGGTGTCGCTTCTGCTAAGAAGTCATCAACCCCTGCTTCTGCAGCAATCGCAGCTGCTGTTAGTGGATTATCTCCTGTAATCATAATCGTTTTAATGCCCATTTTTCTAAGATCGCTAAACTTCTCTTTCACACCATCTTTAATAATATCTTTTAGATGAACCACACCGATAATGTCATTATTTTTGGCGACTACCAAAGGTGTTTTTCCCTGTTTGGCAATCATTTCTACAATCTCATGACACTGTTGTGAAACACTTCCCTTTTTTTTGTTTACATATTGATAAATTGCATCAGCTGCTCCTTTTCTAATTTCTACACCTTGATAATCGACTCCACTCATTCTTGTTTTCGCAGAAAAGGGAATAAACGTAAGTTCTTGTGTTATTGTTTCTTGTGCTTGTAAATGAAATCTTTCTTGTGCTAAAATCACAATACTTCTTCCCTCTGGTGTTTCATCTGCCAAAGAGGCTAACTGTACCGCTTCTGCAAGTTCTTTTTCACGATAATCACCAACAGGATAAAAATTTTGTGCCTGACGATTTCCTAAAGTGATCGTTCCTGTTTTATCTAAAAGTAAGACATCGACATCTCCTGCTGCTTCAATCGCTCTACCTGCTTGTGCAAACGCCGTGGCGTAAGTGCTATGGACATGACAGATACCTTTGACTTGTGGGTAAGCTTTGTAGACTTCCAAATGGGTCTTGGTATCTGATGAAGGGTTATAGGTACCTTCAATGATCTGCCCATCGAGGTCGAGTACGACCATATTGTTTTCAGTCAAATCATCATAATTCACACCCGAGGGTTTGATGACAATATAGCCAGTGTCTGGATCTCTTTCTGAAACATTACCCCACGTAAACTTCACCAGTTCGTGTTTTGGTAAGGCTTGGTTCGCTTTTAATACATTCGCTTTTGTGTTTTGAAGCATTGAGATCCCTCCTATTTCTTGACGTAATAAATGGC
>SAAR01001063.1 GCA_009916335.1 Erysipelotrichia bacterium
TCACTAAGCTTTCGCTTGGTGGTAGGACGAATACATGAAACTACAGTTTCACATTAAGCGCTTTACACCACCGCTTTTGTTATATTTCCCAACTCATAAAGGAACACTATATTGATTTTTACAAATCATTAAAATCTACAAGCTTGTTAAACGTAATACCCAGTGCATCAGCGATAAGTATATACGTGGAAATAGGAACACCCGACACACCTTTTCCATTCTCAATTCTAGACAAATATGACCTAGAGATACCTATTTTTTTAGCAAGAGTTTCTTGTTCTAGGTCTTTTAATTTCCTCAGATAGACTATACGAATGCCTATCTTTTCTACGAGTCTATCATTTAGCACAAATATCAGCTCCTTGTTTTAAGTATACGCTTTAAATCCTGTTTTTAGTGTTCTTGTTGGGAAGTGTATAACTACCAATAGGGTTAAAACATCATCTGTTACGCACTAAATTTTAGTTTTTTTAACCCTATCCGTCATTTTTAGGTAAAAACGGCTGTTCTCGTTACATTTGTTACAATGTTACAGGTCTTATACACACCCCCACACTGTAAAAAATATATTATATTCTTTTTACCTTACTCAAAATATTATTTATATATATTAAGTATATATGTTGTATTTATTGTAACTTTGTAACAAATTCCCTTATTGCAAGTATCAGAGCCGCTTTCGCTGTTACAGTTTAGTTTTTACTTTTGTAACAGGGCTCTAATTTTGCATAAAAATAAGGGTCAGAGTGATTAGTTCTGACCCTTTGAATAACATTTAATAAAATCTACGGCTTTCCTTGGCAATTACCGCCATCTTGATGCCCTTAACCAGTACATCCATTACTTTGTTAATCATAGTCCTATGCCTCCCTTCTGTGTTCTTTCTGACAATCAAAGCAAAGCACTGCATGATAAACCTTACTACTGAACGCCGCTACCTTACGGCTGACCTTTTTCCCGCAGTCATCACATACACACTCTCCGCTTTCAAAGTTATGACTGACAACAGTGCCAGCCTTGGGGACTTCTTTGCTCACGCTTGGCT
>SAAR01000220.1 GCA_009916335.1 Erysipelotrichia bacterium
TTTTATAATACTTACTATAAATACAAGTAAAAGTAAGGATAAAGCAAACAATATAACAAAGGAGATTATAATGCCAAACGCAAAAGTAATAGTTGAATACTCAAGAAATGATGTAAAGGTATCAGGTGGCCTTTATGGGTTTAAACCTTCCGCTGAAGAATTGGGTGAAGGTAATGCTATTTATGAAGATGCTTTAACCGGGCAAACTATCGAAGCAAGAACTCTAAAAGAGTTAATGCAAGAAATAGCCATACCAGAAGTAGAAGCTGAATATGACGACGAAGGTGTTTTAATAAAATCAGAACCTAAAGATTTAGGTGATGTTGTAGATAAAGAAATTCTTTTCTCTGCTGAAAAAGTTAAAAGAATGAAATTATCAGAAAGAGATGGTAAAGCAATCATTGATAAATATATTAATGACGAATTGAAATATAAAAACTATCTCAAGATGAAAGAGGCGTATGAAAATGATCCTTCTAAAAACCCTATGCCGAAAGTTGTAGTTCAGCCTCCTGTTGAGCCAAAACCTTTTATCTTCACTAACGCGTTAAGGGAAAGAAAAGCCACGGCAAGAACTAACGATACTGAAGCTTATCAGGTTATCTATGATTTATCCGGTGTTCCAGACGAGATCCGTGTTGACTACTGGAGAACCATCGTTAAAGCTCATGCTAACCCAAACTATGTTATAGAATCCACTCAGAGCAACGGAGATAACACAGTTCGCGGTTTCCGTGGTAAACGTCCAGTAATCGCAAACAACATCCACGTAGCACAGGATGCTTCTGTTCACGGTCAGCTCTATGAGTTCGTGTATGACGTTTCAGACGCTAAATATGTGCTTTGTGATGATGCTAAACGTGAAGAGCTTAAAAAGCTTGGTAGAGAAGACCAGATAACTTACTTCCCAAATGACGAAAGGGCTTTCGTTCCTGAGCATGGCGGCGTGTTCCCGTTTGCTAAATGGATGAACAGCAGAACAGATCTCAAGTCTGATACTTACCGTGAAATAGTTTTAAAACACGTAAACCGTGAATTAGAAAAAGCGGGTTATGGTGATTATCCGGTTCACTCTTTTGTTAGTCGTGTCCAGAAGTTTAAGGACGAAGAACAGGCAGAAGCGGTAAGAAAGGTTCATACTGATTTACCACAATCTATTAATGATTATAAAGAAGAATTTGCTGAACTCGCAAAACTCAATATTGACCCTGATCAGAAAAATGCTTCTATTATTAATAAATATAATATTAATATCAGAGAAAAAAGTAAACGTGCAATCGAGTTAACTACTGAACTCGAACGTATGCATAAAGATATTGAAATTATGAAATTAGCACAAGCTGCAGAAGTGGAAAACCTTACTCTTAAAGTAGAGAAGGATAAGTTATCTTCTAAAGTAGTAGAGCTTACTGAACAAACTTCATTAAAAGATGAAGAAATAAATGAACTCAAGGAAGAGCTTGAAAAAGAAAGGACTGAAAAAGAAGAGTTTGTTGATAAAAATAATGAATTGTATTTTAAAAACACTGAACTTGAAAAGGAAAAAGAAGAGTTAGCGAAAGAGGTTAAAACGCTTGAGGACGAAAATATAGCGTTAGAAAAAGAGAATACCACTCTTACTGAAAAAGTTTCTGCTCTTGAAGAGAAAAACACTAAACTTGAAGAAGAATTGGAAACTCTTGATGCTAATACTACGCGAGAGATTAATAATTTAAAAGGTCAGGTTGAATCTCTTAATGGTCAACTTGAGCAAAAAGATATTACTCATGCTGCTGATAAAGAAGCTGCTTTAGCAGAGTTGAGAAAAGAACTTAGTGAAGCGTTTGAAACTGAAAAACAGGAAGCTTTAGCTAAACTTCGTGAGGAGTTAACGGCTCAGTTTAAAGTGGATAATGAAAAAGCGCTTGAAGCTCAGAAAACCACGCTTGAAGCTGGATTTACATCTGAAAAAAATCAAGCATTGAATGAGCTTAGAGAAGAACTTAACAAAATCTTTGGTGTGAAAGAAAACGAGTATAAAGAAGTAATTAAAGGTCTTAGAACTGAATCCGCTGAAAACTTTGAGTTAGCAAACACCTATAGCCAAAAAATGCGCACGTTCTTACAAGAAAACACTGATCTTGTTGAAGAGAATCGTATGCTTAAAAAGCAAATCGAGGATTTTAATAACGGAAATGATAATAGACCAAAACATAAATAATTAACAAAGGAGAAAAGTATGGAACTATATTTTAACAACATGAGGAAAGCTTATGATACGTTGATTTCCGCTATCAGAACAGATGAAATGGTACAGGCTGTCATTAAAAGACAAGACAGCCTTGTCAAAATCATGGAAAAAGCTTCTTCGGTTTTTCAGGAACAACAACTTACGGGTAAAAAAAGAATACTTCAAAATGATAATGACTTAGCTTTAACGATAGCAAATATTGGTGTTGAAACTAACTTTAAAGAGATAAATTACTATAGAAATCTTGTTTCAGATACTTTGCTTTTTAATCTTGGAATGAAACTTATCTTTTCTGAAATAGAACAGAGATATGATACGCTTTTTGGTTCATTACGTTCTTATGAAAAAGGTGATTTTGAGTTTCATTATAAAGTGTATAAAACAATAACTGATGATCAAAGAAGCTATTTAAGAGACGTTAGCGGTAATTCTTTAAGTATACTTGAAATGTATTTAGATAAAACAAAAACTAAAAGAGAATACAGCAAAGATAAAATAGAGTTAGCTCTTAGTAGAATATATGATTCTTTATGTGTCTATTATGGTTATCAGCTCTATGATACACGATTAAAAAGAGAGGGAAGTTATGAGTATGAATAATAGTCTGGATTTATCCTCTCTTAGAGAAGAGCTTGAAAAACAGAAAAAAGAGCGTGAAAGGCTGATTACTGAAAATGCACTGGCAGAAGTAAAACATCAAGCAGCATTAGAAGAAGGAGAAGGGGAGCAATCCCCTTCCTCTGAAGAGGCTCAGGCCGTTTCTGTTGACGCTGTACCTGATGATGTGTTGATGGGTAGCGGAAGTTCTAACAAGGCTATCCTGTGGCGTTGTGCGCGTGATTTCTTCCAACCAAACATTAAGCTGATAAAACAGTATCAATTCCCACATGTAGTTATTGAAGAGTCTAAAGATTGTTATGTTATCTACTCTTCTGATGTAGAGCTTGCTGTAAGCACGCTTTACGCTCATTTTGATTATGAAATAGCAGCTTTTGGTGTCTGTAAAGTTGAAAGCGATAATCAAGAGTATGTGGAAGAAATAATATATCAGGGTGTTTTAAGAGGTTTTAGTATTTTTCCTTCAATGCTTGAACATGAAAAGGTTGAGCAACAAAAATCTACGCTTTTGGCTTTAAAAAGAATTAAGCGTGAAAGGGATGAAGAAACCGGGATCATGAAAGAAAGTATTAATTCTTTTCTAACTGACTGGTTAAATAAATCAGAAAAAGGGTTGAGGTTGTCAACCTAAAGAAAAAATTATATAATAACTTGGTTTTAGTATTGATTTATTTAAAAAAATAAAATATATAATAAGTGTTAGTTATTATAAAAAATATAACAAAGGCACAATATAAAAAGAACGGAGAGTTTTTAATATGAATGAAAAAGATAATGTTTTACAGTTAACGCCAAAAGATTTTAAAAGAGCTTTACAGGCTCAGGATAATCCTTGGCGTGAAACAGAAGAATACTCAATAGGTGCGGAAGGTATTTTTATCCGCACTATAAAGACTTATAAAAATGGCGTTGAAGATGTTAAATGGGTTCAGATTCATCCTTTCCCTTTAATGCCAATTGAAAGTGTTGATATGCTGGATTCTGATATTCAGGAATCAGTATTTGATGAAGAAAATCAGGTTTCATCTAAAGACACAAAAACTTATACTAAAGTTCGTTTCTTGGATCTAAATGGTCAGGAAAGATTTGTCAAAATCCCTCAGTCTGAACTATCTCAAATCAGTAAACAGTCTTTGTTAGCTAAACGCTGGCCTTTACCCCCGGCTAACAAAATGTCAAAGGTTGCTGACATCATGTTGAAGGTGCTGGCTGATGGGCGTAGAACGGTTGTTTCTCCTGCGGGTGTTGAATACGAACCATGTATAAAAATCACTTCCGGCTCTGATAACTGCGGCTGGGTTAATGGTGAACACATTAAACCCGGTCACCCTCGCTATGTCGGTGATGAAGAATGTATGACATTCAAGGCAGGTAAAGCAGAGATTCAGATTGATATTTTAGGCCAGTGGTACGCACAAGATGAACAGTTAGCTTTAATCGCTGCTCATCAACTGGTAGGTTATACATTCGGTAATATCTTTTCTCCTTCGGTAAACCTTATCATTGAGTTAACAGGTGATCCGGGAGATGGGAAGTCAGTAAGATTAATTGCCCAATCGTCCTATGAAGGTATACCGATCAAAGGTCATAATATCCTTTATTTTGACGCTACAGCGTCTATTGCAGGTATGGAGCGTTTATTCCCGCTTTTAAACAGCGGTAGTGTACTTTTGGATGAGTTTGATAAAATCGTAAATAATAAAGGAGCAAATGTTGCCACTGAAATGATTTTTATGATTTGTAATGGTACTCAGCGTGTTTTAGCAGAAGCTAACGACAATAAAAAAGCCAGAAAAATTAAAAAGTGGTCGTTTTCCCCCGTTGTTGCGTCTAATAAACCAATCGTTGAACGCCTTGATGGTCATGAAAGTATTATGGCTATAAAAGATCGTATCTGGACTATTCACACTTGCGATGAAGAGATTTTAGGCTTTAAAGGCGATCTATCTATCGTTAACGTCTGGAGAAGATTACTTGAAGAAAACTATGGTCATATTTACGGCATAGCTATTGATTATATAAAAAACAACCGAATTGCTCTTATTAAAAAGTTCGAAGATTTAAGGAATGAGCTTTATAAAAAAGAGTATGGCGATCATTATAGTAAAGATATGCGTGATGCTGAAATGATTGCTTCACTTCAATTAGGTGCTGATTTAGTTTCAGAAATTTTCGGTGAAGAAGCTGGTTTATCAGCTCATAGAGCGGTAGATGTATTCAAAAGAAGAGTAGCAAATACCACTTTTAACGCTGATAACAACTACAAAATTGTTATTGAAAGATTTAAAGAATGGATTGCTGATAACATCGGTTCTATTCGTATTGATGGTTTTGCTTACACAGGCTCTTATGGTAGAAACAGTGAAGAACAACAGTTAGATCAGGCTGAACGCCTTACTAACAACGCTATCATGTCTAACAGAGGTGCTATAGCTGGACTTGAGCAATCAAGACCTATGCAGCATAGAACTGATTTTGAAGGGTGCATCTGGTTAAAACCAGAAGCAGAAGCAAGCTTAAAGAAATCTGGTATAGCAATTGATGAACTTATGCGAGCAGCAAAAGAACTTGATTTGTTGCCAAAAACAAAACGCGGTGAGTTGATTGATAAACAAAAACTTAGTGGTCAGAAAAAAGACTGGTTAGAAAATAAAACGTCTTACGCCATTAAGATATTGCTTTATCCATTCCCTGAAGAAGA
>SAAR01001064.1 GCA_009916335.1 Erysipelotrichia bacterium
TGCTTTGTAACGGAAAATCAAATCGTAATCAATCACATCTTGTAAACCATAATAGTAAGCAAATTTATTAACACTACTGACAAATTTTTCATCACCACCTAATCCTGCAATTTCCAGCGTACTGCTTGCTGAAATACCGCTACGTGGTAAATAATAATCGTCAGTATTATTAAAAGAAATACCAGGGACAACAGAACTTTTAATAGTTGTCTCTTTTGTAATTTTGCCTTGATCATCTAAATATTTAAACAATTCACTATCAAGCTCAGACAACTTATTTTGTTCGATAATATATCCCAATGAGACACCCCAATGACGTGCGATTTTGCGTCCTAAAACCACATTGATTCCATATCGCTTCTCATCGTAGTAGTCAAAATCATTGTCTGCAGCATAAATTCGACCACTTAAACTGTATACAGAGTCGAACAAACGAGGATTTGAGAGTGAAATGCCTCCGTTTAATTCGCTATCACTTCGTTCGATATCAATCCCTGCCCTAAGACCTGAACCAAAAATGTTGCCATCAGAAAGATTTGCACTCAGCAAAAGACCATCAGAGGAACCATAACCAATACCACCACCAATAGAACCAGTAGAGGCTTCTTTTACATTAATCACTAAATCCATTGAATTTTTACTTAAACGCTCTTCTTTAATTTCAACATCTTCAAAATAACCTGTTCGTTTCAACGCACTTTTGGTATCTGTCACATCAGTTCGACGGTACAACTCACCATCTGCCAAGTAAACTTCACGTCGCACAACTCTGTCTATTGTTCTGCTATTACCTGCAATACGAACCGTATTAATGTAAACCTTTTCACCAGGAAGAACACGATACGTAATATTAACTACATGATTTGTTTTATCACTTTTAACATCAGGCATCACTTTAACAAAGGCATAACCTAAATCAGCTACTTTTGTCTCTATAAGAGTCATATCTTTACGTAATTTTGCAACATTAAAAACTTTTCCATTTTCCAAAAACATTTCTTGAATAATCTCTTCTTTATTCACAAGACCTTCTGGGATTTCAATG
>SAAR01001065.1 GCA_009916335.1 Erysipelotrichia bacterium
GTATTAAAACTGTTGCAGAGTTTGTTTCTTCAAAAGAGATTTTTGAAACTTGTAAAGAGTTGAATATTGACTATTTTCAGGGTTATTGGTTTGATGAACCAAAAAATGTAAAAGAATTAAAATTAAAAGAAAAGGAATAAAAGATGGGATACGCAAAGAATATAACAGAATTAATAGGGAATACGCCACTAGTACAACTACAACAAGCAAGTAATGAGAGTGGAGCGACAGTATTAGGTAAATGTGAATTTTTAAACCCAACACATTCAGTAAAAGATAGAATTGGAACAAATATGATTAATACAGCTTTGAAAGAAGGATTAATCAATAAAGATACAATAGTAATCGAACCAACAAGTGGAAATACAGGAATTGCACTAGCTTCTGTTTGTGCAGCATTAGGAATAAAACTGATCCTTACAATGCCAGCATCAATGAGTATTGAAAGAAGAAGACTTCTTCAAGCATTAGGAGCAAAACTTGTTTTAACTCCACCAGAAAAAGGTATGAAAGGTGCTATTGAAAAAGCAAATGAATTAAAAGAGGAAACACCAAACTCTTTCATTCCTCAACAATTTGCAAATAAAGCAAATCCAGAGATTCATAGATTAACAACGGCTCAAGAGATATTAAAAGATACTGATGGAAAAATAGAAATCTTTATAGCAGCAGTAGGAACAGGTGGAACATTGACAGGAACAGGTGAAGTTCTAAAAGCACATAACCCAAATATAAAAATAATTGCAGTAGAACCAGAAGCAAGCCCAGTGCTAAGTGGAGGAAACCCAGGACCACATAAAATCCAAGGGATTGGAGCAGGATTTGTGCCAGATATATTAAATACAAAAATATATGATGAAATAATTCAAGTGTCAAATGATGCAGCAATAGAGACATCAAGACAATTAGCACAAAATGAAGGGTTGCTTGTAGGTATTAGCGCAGGAGCTAATGCATATGTAGCAAGTCAAGTAGCTGCAAGACCAGAGAATAAAGGTAAAACAATAGTAACAATTTTATGTGATACAGGTGAGAGATATTTAAG
>SAAR01000221.1 GCA_009916335.1 Erysipelotrichia bacterium
CTATCACAATCATCACATAAATCTTCAAAGCTAATTTTTGTATTTATGGCTGCAAAACGATTACGGATTTGCTCATCTCTTTCCTCTACTGACATTTCGGATACATGCATCACTGTTTCCTGCACAATCTCTAAAGACATTCTACGAATCACACGATTCATCGCTTTAATTAAATCATATGGATTACCAACAAAATCCTCTTCTTTGAGTGTATTCACCCATTCACTTGTCTTTTCACTCATCGGTTTACTCATCAGTTTTTGACGTTCTTCATATTTTTTAGAAAATTCCTGTGATACTTCTTTAAAACGTTGATACTCCAATAAACGTTTCACTAACTTTTCACGCTGATCTTCTTCGTATTCTTCTGTAATTTCTGCTTTTTCTTTAGGTAGCATCTTTTTACTTTTGTATTCAATCAAGCCAGCTAATTCACTTAAAAATTCACTAGCCACTTCTAAGTGCATGGATTCCATCGCATTGATATAATGTAAATACTGATCACATAAGACATTCATATCTAAATCAAAAAGATCAAGTTTATTTTCTTTAATCAAATGAAGCATTAAATCTAATGGTCCTTCAAACGATTCACTTTTAATTTCAAATGCCACAAAATCACCTCTGGTTTATATTATACCAAATCTTAACTACTTGTTTAAGTCCTTTTTTCTTGTTTTAATCGGTGCTCCTAAAAGTAGACGCTTTATTTCATGATAGGAGAATGGAATGATTGGATATAAATAAGAAAAATGGACACTTTTTGTATATAATAAAACACAGAAATGAATGAGAATGGCGATACTAAAACCAATAAGTCCCCAAATAATAGTGAAGATGGTAATAAAGATACGAAAACATTTATTCGCTAAGGATAATTCATAATTAGGAGTAACAAAATTACATACATTGCACAAGACGACCATGACTAAGATCGCTTCTGTGTAAAGATTTAATTGAATGGCACTTTCCCCTAATAAAAAGATGAATAGAAAACCCATGACTCCACTAATGGCTTGTGGCGTATGAATAAAAGATAAACGAATCCATTCTACTAATAGTTCTACTAACACGATTTGAAAAAGTAAGGCTGGTGTTGATATGTCATCTAGTAAAGGAATATTAAAAATAGTTACATGATTGCTAACTTAACATAGTAACCAAATAGGTAATAAATAAATAGAAATAAAAATAGCGAGTAAACGTATGATGCGTATGATTATTGCGACACTTGAAGTTTGCGTATATTCTTCAATTTGTTTAGTCATTTCAAAAAAGGTAGTAGGAATGATAAGTGCTGTAAAAGTATTGTCCACAAGGACAACGATATAACCTTGCAACAAGTGAATCGCACAAATATCTGGTCGCTCACAATAGCGAACAATAGGATAGGGATTATAACTTTTACCATAGAGGGCATCACACAAGCCTCGCTCATAAATAATATCTTCGCATTTCATCTCTTTTAAGCGTTTTTCAAAATCTTTTAACACCGTTTGATCCACTTCATCTTCCATATACAAATATGCTATATCCGTCTTTGATGATGGACCTTCTTGATGAAGTTTCACTTTCAATTGAGAAGAGCGAATACGCCTTCGTAATAAACCGACATTTAAGATGATATTTTCGACAAAGCTATCGTGTGAACCACGAATGGATTGTTCATTACTTGCTTCATTGCTACTTTGATTAGGATAACTACGCACTTCCACAAGATACATTTTATCTTCAAAAAGAAGCAAACACTGACCACTTAAAATCAATGTCATCGCTTGCTTATAATCCTTACATTCACTAACACTACCAACAAATACACGCAAATGATCAATACTAAACGCACTGCTATATAATCCTTTAATTAATTCACTGGTTAATTTAGCATCGCTTAAACTATTGAGAAATATTAAATAGTAACATTTATCCTCACTTTGTATTTCTCTTTTTGTGATATCAAAACCACCTTGTAAATGCGTAATGAAGTATTGCTTATTTTTTTGATAACTCATGATTTTGCTTTAAAGAGGATGGCTGTTAAAAAGGCAAAGAAAATAGCGGCAGTGATACCAGGTGCTACCATATCAAACATACCTACTGCTAAGCCTAGAAAGCCCATATCTTTGACACTATCCATAGCGGCATGCATTAAGGAATGACCAAAACTTAAAATAGGAAGACTAGCACCCATACCAGCCCAGTTAATGCACAAGTCATAGATATGAAAGAAATCTAACAATGCCCCTAAGACAACAAATAAGCTAGTAATATGTCCTGGTGTTAATTTTGTATGATCGTAAATTATTTGTCCTAGCATACAAATGAAACCACAGAAAAGAAATGCATTTACATAGATCATTGTTTACCACTCCATTCATATTCAATTGCATGAGCAATACAAGGGATTGATTCTTTTTGTTGGGTTGCAACTGGTGATAATAAAGCACCAGTGGCAATCACTAATAGTCTTTTATATTCCCCACTTGCTACTTTATTTAACAATAAGGTTAATGATACACACATACTACATGCACAACCACTTCCTCCTGCATAAACACTTTGATGAGCTAAGTCATAAATAAGCAAACCACAATCATTAAGGCGATTGTCTATGTCATAACCTTCCTCTAACAGTAAATCACAAAGCAATGAAAAACCAATCTTTGATAAATCACCACTTACAATCGCATCATAATCTTGTATTTGTGTATGTCGATTATGCAAATGTGCTTTTAGTGTTTCTAATGCAGCAGGAGCCATCGCAGTTCCCATGTCATTCGCATCTTTAAAATCCCAATCCACAATTTGTCCAATCGTAAATGCTTTCACTTTAATCGAACTTGTCGTTTTTGATAAGATGAGTGCTCCTGCTCCTGTTACCGTATAAGTCGTACACTCTTTTTTTTGTACACCATATTCATTAGGATAGCGAAATTGACGTTCTGCTGTGGCGTTATGCGATGATGTAAAACACATAACATTGTCAAATCCATTTTCAACCCATAAACTTCCCTGTCCAATCACTAAAGAAGAATTTGAACATGCTCCATACATACCGATAAAAGAAACATCTAAATCTCTAGCAAAATAATGAGAAGAAGTTAATTGATTAATTAAATCTCCACCAATTAGTAAAGACAAATCACTTATTTTAATATTCGCTTTACGCATGGCAAGATCACAGACATCATAGACTAACATTCTTTCGCCTTTTTCAAATGTACTTTCATTACAGTATAAATCATCATATGTCTTATCAAACAAAGAATGCAAAGGTCCTTGCTTTTCCATTGGACCAACTGCAGTGGCTCTACCTTTTACATACACATGATTAAATTCAATTGTTTTCATATATCTAAAAAATAACGAAGAATGCCTAAGATATACACAGATACAATTCCATATGTAATGACAGAGCCAGCCAACTTAAACATATTAGAACCGATACCATATATAAGACCTTCACTTTTACTCTCTAAAGCACTGCTTGCTAATGCATTCGCAAAGCCTGAGATAGGAATAAATAAACCTGCTCCACACACTTGTGCTAAACGATCATATACCCCTAATCCAGTTAAAAAAGCAGTAAGTATAATGATGATAATAATGACAAGTGATGCTGCATTGCTTTTTGAAAAATTTAATGATGTATGTAGTATTGTAAATAAAAACTGTGCCGCTACTGCCAAACCACCACCAACAAGAAAGGCAACAAACGCATTCTTTAGTTTATGAGAAGGTAAAGAATGCCGTTGTGCAACCTGTTCATAGATTCTTTTACGTTCCATATTAGTACCTCCATATTTAGTATGCACATTATCACAAATCATATTCTATTTCTTTTCCAGAATATATAATCCATCAACTAATACCATGCATAAGAAAATTTGCGATGCATCGACATATCCATTTGCCTGTAATTGTTGTTTAAGCCATGCATCATCTTTATGTAAATCCTTTAATACCCTCTTGTTGACTTTACGATCTTGAATAAGTGGTGTAGGGTGTAAAACAACACAATCCTGTTTACGCAAAATAGAAAGATTGCCACTATTTTCTAAAATAGCAAACTGTACTTCACTAATACAGCTAATATCCTTATCACGCAATTGGGAAAGCAAATCGTCTAAATTATATCTTTGCTTTTTCATTGCCGCTTGATTTAATGTACCATTATGAATTAAAATGACAGGTTTTCCATCGACAATATCACGCAATCTCTCACTTTTCAATAAACAAAACGATAAGACAACTTGCAATAAAGCCAATGTCATAATGGGGATTAAGGATTTAAAAATAGACTCCTCTATTTCCGTAAGTGCTAATGCTAGTAATTCTGACATCACTAAATAAATCACAATATCAAAAACAGAAAGTTCTCCTACTTCCCTTTTTCCCATCAAACGCAAAGCGATGATAAGAATAAAATAAAACATAACACAACGTAGCACTAAGTTGACATAAGAAAAAATAATATCCCTCCTTATACATAAGCAACATTAAGATTGCATACAATGTCTTAGAGGTGAATCATGAAACAAAATACAATGATTTTTCTAAGTAGTTTAGCAATCTATGCTCTTTCTTGTTTAGTATGCACTTTAATCTTTTCACTATTCTATTATTTTAAAGTGATGCCCCTTAGTGTATACACCAACACACTTTATGTACTATCCCTTATGATCGCTATTTTACTATGTATACAACTGATTAAACGCATAGAAAAAAAGACGCTGTTTTATATTCTCGCCTTTTTACTAATCCTATTGTTAGCGAGCTGTTTAGCATCTTTTTCTTTTCTTTCTATTTTAAAAGCAAGTATACGATTTTTCATCTGTTTTACAATTAGTTTTATCGTATTCATGAAAAAATAAAACCATATTTTTTAAAAACCTTGTGTCTAATCAGAAAACAAATCGCTTTGATGAGTATACCCTAAATGTGCATAAGCTTTTTCACTTACCATTCTTCCTCTTGGTGTACGATTAATAAAACCTATTTGTAATAAGTATGGCTCATAAACATCTTCTAATGTCATTGCTTCTTCACCAATAGAGGCAGCGAGTGCTTCTAGTCCTACTGGACCTCCTTTAAAGCGATCAATAATCCCACGAAGATATTTATAGTCTACATCATCTAAACCTAATTCATCTATTTTTAAACGATTCAGTGCCATTTTTGCAATTTCTAATGAAATAAAACCATCATTCATCACTTGTGCAAAATCACGCACACGACGAAATAAACGATTGGCAATACGAGGTGTTCCTCTACTTCTTCTAGCGATTTCAATAATCGCATCCTCATCAATTCCATTGCCCATTACTTTTGATGTTCGTGTAATAATTTTTGATAAATCGTTTAGATCATAGTAATTTAATTGTGATACGATCCCAAAACGATCACGCAATGGTGCACTTAAATCCCCTGCTCTTGTAGTTGCCCCAACAAGTGTAAAAGGGGGTAAATCTAAACGAATGCTACGAACAGCACTTTCCTTACCAACAACAATATCAATGCAATAATCCTCCATCGCTGGATA
>SAAR01001066.1 GCA_009916335.1 Erysipelotrichia bacterium
GCTTTTCCCGTCATTTCTGAGTCACCAGTAATTAATGTGGTGTGTATACCTTGTTTTCTGAAATACTCAATGGTTGCTTTTGCATGTTCACTTGGAATGTCCATGAGGGCAATAAGGCCTAGAACCTCTTCATCTACTGCTACGTACACGACTGTCTTACCTTCTGAAGCCCATTCATTATTTAAACGACTATACTCATCTGAAACATCATCAAACGAAGTCGGTTTTCCTATACGATAATTTCTCCCTTTGTAATCTCCTGTCAATCCTTTACCAATCTGGTTTTCTACATCAATAGTTAGTTTGTTTTTTTGCTCAAACTTTCTTAGAATAGCATCTGCTAAAGGGTGATTGGATTCTTTTTCAAGAGCTACTACGATATCAATCATGTTTTCTTCGTTCACGGAATCAGCAAAATAATAATTGGTTACTTCAGGTTTTCCTTTGGTCAAGGTGCCCGTCTTATCAAATGCAATTGCTTTAATATCGGCTAATTGAGACAGGTAAGAACTACCTTTTGAAAGGACTCCTTTTTTGGCTAAATTAGAAGTCGTCGATAGCGTTGCCGAGACAGTAGCTGCTGCTAAAGCACACGGTGAAGCTGCAACTAAAAGGACTAATCCTCTATAGACACTTTGTGACCATGTCCAATCAAGTAGAAAAGGTGCCAATAACATGAATAACGGAATGGCAATTAAAACAACTGTGACGTATTTGGGTTCAAATTTTTGGATAATACTCGCAGCTTTTGTTTGGTTATCTTGGTTCTGGTTCACTAATTGTAAAATTTTAGAAAATGCATTTTCCTTTTTACAATTCTTATTGTACTTTTTCGATATGTTTTTTGGGTCCCCATAAACAGCGTAAAATTTTCTTATGATATCATACTGATAATATATCTGTCAATATTTTTTTTTGTAACTTTATCACTGAATTTTCTTCTTTTTTAAGTTATAATGTAATTGAATCTGATAATTTTTTTAATTCTTATAAAAGAAAGGAGATTTTAAAATGGATGGAATTCAAGTACAAAGAATGCCC
>SAAR01001067.1 GCA_009916335.1 Erysipelotrichia bacterium
CACCAGAAGGTTTTACTCAAACAAAACTTTTGGGAAAGTCTATATCAGATTATTATGCTTTCGAAAAAAAACGAAAACTTCCACTCATTAAAGACATCTTGGATAGATTATATGAAACAACAGATGCGGACTACTTGATATATACTAATGTTGATATAGCAATACAAGAGAACTTCTATATCGAAGTAAAAAAGATCATAGAACAAGGGTATGATGGATTTGTAATAAATAGAAGAACCATAGATAAAAAATATACTTCTACTGAAGAGATATCTGAGATGTATAAGGATAAAGGTGAAAAGCATCCAGGGTATGACTGTTTTGTTTTTAAAAGGGATGCATATCCTAACTATGAATTAGGAACTGCTTGTATTGGTGCAAATTGGATTGGAAGAGTTATTATAAGTAATGTTATTGCATATTCAAATAAATTTAAAGTTTTTGAAAACGAGTACTTAACATTTCATATCGGAGATGATAGAAGTTGGAAGGTTCAAGATTTTAGTGATTATGATAAAAATAATGAAATAGTACTCAAAGAAATACTTTTAAGCTATCTAGAAAAAGGATTGATTACCAATAAAATTCTTTTAGAGCTTTTTATTTCTCAGCACAATGTCATTTCATTTATGGAAAATAAAATCAAAGAAAGCAATAAAGTACACCTAGAGCTTCCACTGAGAGTCGAGGAACTTTATGGGAGTGATTTTTTACCAAGTTATTGTTGGGAGAAACCCGTCTTATTGAGGCAAGACCCTGTTTTTGTCGTAGGTTACCCTCGTTCTGGCACAACTCTAATGCAATCTCTTCTAGCCACGCAAGACAGTACAATAAGCTTACCTGAAACACATTTCTTTACGCTGGTTAGAAATTGTTTACAAGTTTATAATGACTGCATAGGCTACGAATCTTTAGAAAAAGCTATCGATACAATAAGAGAAAAAATCAGGTTTTCAATTAATGCAGAAGAATACATAAAAACACTATGTCAGCAAAATAAACTTTCTCCAAAAATGCTTTTTGAAGCTATTGTTGTTGAT
>SAAR01001068.1 GCA_009916335.1 Erysipelotrichia bacterium
ATGTAAACTCTATAAATCATAACGTATTGAATTATTAAATAAGGCTAATCAACAATGTGAAAGAAAAGACCAATCAATTTTGGAACTAATGGATCAGAATGAATCGCGCCAATAATAAATTGACATATTGTAGCAAAATTAGTCCATTGAAAATATAAAGAAAATTCTTCAAAATGATAAAGCTGCTCAACTTGACTATCTCAATTTGTACAAAGCCTACCCAAGTTTGTGGGCGAAAATTCACAAAACAATACCAGGGGCAAAATATCCAAACACGTACAGAAGGTAAGTAGGTAGGGTGTCCACATCTCCTTGAGCTCCACATTTGATCGAGGGCGCAAATGCTGAAACGGCGGCAGCTGTGCGATCTGCTGCAATTTCGCAAAGATATGCATGTGCAGGTATGTTCCAGGCTGTCTATAGAAACCCTTCGCACGTTCAAAAAATTTCACATATTCAAAATCGATCGTACATAAAAATGAAAATTCGTTATCTTCTGTTTTAGTACTATTATATACACGTTTACACTGTGGTCGTGGAGAATTCATAGGGGAGAAGCTTGAGTACAAATAAAGCAAAATGAAAATAAATAAATGAAATTAACTTTACAATATACTTTGCACAACATAAGCTTTCTCACCTTGGATGAATTGGAAAATCGAAAGGGTTTGAAGAAGTCAAACTAATTTTCTTACTTATAATGGCTAAGCACATGATAACTTGGTATGGAATCTCACTCAAACCAGGAACTAATATAATGATGTTACCCCATATGGTATGTATCTATAAAATTTGCATTGCCGAACCATTCTTATCAGCTCAATAAATTTTTCATTTTTTGGAATTAATTATACTTTACTCTTTACCAATAGAGTCAACAATGGCTCTCAAAATAATTAATGTATATGGCACTGCAGTATACACACAGCTCTCGTAGATTCAGTTGAGACCCTCTTGTTAGTGATAAGAAAAATTTTGGTCAAAAAGTTCACTTTTTTTCTCAAGTTATTTAAAGTACTTGGAGAAAACTACATGGC
>SAAR01001069.1 GCA_009916335.1 Erysipelotrichia bacterium
TCAAGGTAGAAGCTACCGCGATTTTTGCTAGTGTCTTCGCACAAAAATAGCTTCTGCACGAACTCATAGCTATTTGTAGTCACAATGGCCAGTGCATTCATTATTATTGCGCTGCGATTTTTAATGAATAAAAAACACGCTTTAATTTTTTAATAATAGCCTCCAAAATTACCCCCCCCAATATCAGATGCTTTTTTTATATTTTAGAACGTTCGCTACTATTTATCTTAACTTTATGAGGATCAAGATAATCAAGTAAGTCAATTAGAGCATGTTGCAATTCTTTTAACCTCTCACGATAGCCATTCATGTTTTCCGTCATCTTAATAACTTCATTTTTTAGTTCTGTAAATAACAATTCGTTGCAGAATGCGTCTTTTTTTAAGAATTCACCGTATCCTATGCAGTTGTATCCTTTATCTATTTTTACTAACATTTGTTCACCAATTGCTCTTTGTTCTCCCGCAAAGAACATAAAATGAGGGCCAAGGCTATCTGTTTGCATTAGTGAGTATATTTTGCTCTGTAGTTCAGATAGCTTACGAGTCTTTAAATCATTTTCAAGATTTAGGAATTGTAAATCAATGCGAGCAGCTTCGGTCCATGCAAAAAATTGAGCCATTAGAAAAACAGTGTTGTTTATAACATAGAGTTGATTTCTGTTATTGCCATTGTGATAATATCTTTCAATGAATCCACCTACTAATATGTTATAAATCCTACTTTGTAAGTCAGCAGCTGATCTAATTAATGGCTCAAGATAATATTGATTTCTTTTTTTATCTTCCATCGCATCTTTTATCTGATTAAGTTTATTTTGATGATGCATGGTAATACCAACGGAAATAGCAACAGAAGCTATAGCAAATACTCCACTAATAATGCTTGAAAGTAATGTTACATTCATCATAACCTCGTATTAATATTTAATTGTTTCGATTCTTTTTAATTTAACCCTTAAATACAGAACTCGTCAATGACATTACGTCGAGAAAAAATAAAGATAGACTTATTCCCTCATGAGTTATATGGCAT
>SAAR01001070.1 GCA_009916335.1 Erysipelotrichia bacterium
TGCATACTTCAATTATACCAAAAAACCACCCTGGGCTTCCAGAGTGGCTTTTTTGTTTTATAGGTCTATAACGTTTCTATTTCGTTACAGCCCCTTTTTAATGTTTATTTATAGGGGATCAAAACACGAACTGTTTTGTCATTCTTTTGAAACAATGCGAACACAGTAGACATGTCATCCTTTAATTGATTGGATTTTTTGTATTCACTCATCTCGTCATTGAATTTACCATCTAAGAAATCATCATAGTTCGATAATGGGATTTCACATTCAATGAATTTGTTATTATTCAAGGAAACGACTTTTGATTGGCCCACGGATTTAAGACCTGCAGGGATGGATGCGTAACCAACATAAAGGACATTACGTACACCGCCTTGCTTAATGACCATATCAAAAGAATAGACTTCAAAATCGCTAACAGCATTTTGATCTAAGTATTTATGAAGTTCGATTTGAACCTCCTCTGGTGATTTCCCCATGACTTGAACTAAATGTGTGTGGGGTAAGGTGACACGATTAAAACTTAGAGACATCTCTTTACCTCGTTTCTATTACACTTTTATTTTATACGTATTACATTTAAACATCAATACTAAGTATAGTCAATAATACGAATATTTATTCATAGTAATCCTAATGTTGTTACAACTCATATTCTTCAAAACATCAGCTAAAACCTAAAGGAAGATCTAAGTTCAAAAAAAACTTCGAAACAGTCATTATTGGAAAATGAAAAATGACACATATACCCATGAGAAAAAGAAGAAGCACAAGCAGTAGAAGCTGAACATGTCAGTAGGTGTAAAAACCATCGAAAAAGGCCGAAAACGACCCTAGATGGGTAAATGTTAACGATATAAGATGTCATTTGGTTAAAACACCTCTCTTGCACTATATTAATTATATAATAATCGATTTATGAGTATAATTAAGTCATTTTATACTGTGTTGAATACCCTGTTAAATAATATAAAAGTTCTATTCATGACATCATTTAATCGAGAGAAGTTTCATATTTTATTTTCATATTT
>SAAR01001071.1 GCA_009916335.1 Erysipelotrichia bacterium
TATTCCAGTTATTGCACTTGCTGCAGTAATTGGTTTTATCGTGTTAGCAAGTTTTAGCGCTGAAAATAGCGCAATCGGAAAAGAAGAGAGTATAGCATCAGCTAAATCAGGTATTTCTAAAGAAGAACAACGTAGAGTTGACCTGTTTAGCAATATGGTAGATGCTGTGCAGTCATACAATGATCATGAGTCTGAGACATTGAAAAATGTGACTGCTGCGCGTGCTAAAGCCCAAAGCGGAGATGTAGAAGGTGCTAAGTCAGCATTGAATATAGTTGTTGAAGCATATCCAGAAATTAAATCACAGGCGAATTATTCACAGGCCATGAAAGAATTCTCAATAACCGAGAATAGATTAGCTGAATATCGTGACAACTACAATCAATCTGTTAAAACCTATAAACGGTATGTGAGAAAGTTTCCAACAAGGCTATTCTTATCATGGCGAGGTTATGAGGTATCAGAATATGAATATCTAGATTTTAAAGTGGACAATTCAAAAGCTACTAATCTATTTAAGTGAGGCTTGGCATGGATGGAAAATTAGATATAAAAGATTTCAAAATAGTTGCTATAATTTTCACTTTATTTTCATTAGTGGCTGTAGGCTTCATCGTCAATTCAAAAATTCAAGAAAGTGTTATGGATGAAGTAGAACTATACAGAAAAGCAATCAAACTTGAAAATAAAAAAGATATGTTTGATTATACTGTAGAAACTGAGCAGGGAAATTTCATAACGACAACAGATATAAAATCGGTAGAAAAGGTAAAATTTCCAGAAATGGATAAAGATATTGCACCAAGCATTATATCAATTGAGCGCAAGGAGTTCAAAGAAACATATGATATGAAAACACGAACAGTCACATATACAGACAGCAAAGGTAAAACACATTCAAAGACTGAGACATATTGGGAATGGGTTTGGCATCATATCGACACGAACGTATTGGGTAGCCCTGAAATTGAAATTCACGGCAATAAATATAAGACGAGTGAATTTTCTTTTTGGTATCAAGGCTTAGATGCGA
>SAAR01001072.1 GCA_009916335.1 Erysipelotrichia bacterium
ACTTTTGCCTTGACCAATTCATTTAAGAGTACAGCGGTTAAACTAACCGCTGTAGACTCAATAATTAACATGTAAATTTCATTAATATAAATCTTAGTCGTTTCAAAGTCTTTACGAACTAGCATGTAGTTCATCTTAAAGTCTAGTTTCGCTCGACTTCCGACTACTACAGTACGCCAACTCATGTTAACCTCCAATTATTGGAATTTCGTTCTCATACACGCCTGTGCAAGATTGATTAATGATAATAAACTCTTTTAAAGAAGTAAGATTAAATCCTTGTAAAAGTCTAGATGCTTTTATCCCAAGAGCTTTGATATCATATGTTGTTTTAGCATGAGTTAATAAATTTAGCACTTGCATTATTTGTTTACATTGTTCTGTTAGATCAAGATTCTTGAAATGCTCCACTGCAATAGTATTTAATTCTTCAAACTTATTCCCCTTCATGTGCTTATATATATTACTATTAAATTTTTCAACAAGTTCCATAAACAGCTCTATATTTTTTTCAAAACTAATAAGTGATTCATTTGGCTTTAAATCACTATTATCAGATAAACTTCCCATAAAGTTTTCAATATATTTTAAATATCTTATACTTTCTGGTCTTAGTACAACTTGTACTGCTGAATCTATATAAAATCTATCATTTGTTTTTCCACCTACATAGTAATAAAAACCATCAATCTTAATTAATGAATTAATACATAGTTTCTTACACAATATCTTTATATTCTTAAACTTCGTTGATTGTTTCCCAATGTATCGCTCCAAAGAACTGATGTCATGTAATTGACCTATACAATTCACAGGTAATGCAATTACACATATTTCAGATTTACCGTTCATACTTTCTCTACTATAAATAACAAAATATGCATTCTTTATCTTTGTATACCCGCCATATTTCGTAACATCTCCTAACTTGGAGTCATTTGGTTGCATTGCTACATAGGATTCTGGTTTAGCAACTCCAGCTTTGTACACTGTTGCATCATAAAGTGCGCCTTTTTGCTCAACCAACTTCCTA
>SAAR01001073.1 GCA_009916335.1 Erysipelotrichia bacterium
CATATAAATAGTGCGATTAACTTCCACATCAAATAACTTTTGTAGTTCATCATCGGCTAATAATGTTTGCAGTTTTTTATCAAAGCTCGTGCCAAAGCCTTTCAGTACAACCTTGCGTTTGGCCAAGGGTACGGTATACTCTCCGCGGGCAGAAAAGCCACCAATATTTTCCCCCATAGTCTTAACGGTAGCTTCATAGGCCTTCCCTGTTTTGCGCACTCTGTAGGCCATGCCAGTATTAGCTAATTTATAATCTCTTGTATCATAATATGTAGAAACGAGCTTTAGCAGCTTGCCTTCTTTTTCCCTCATGGCATTCTTTATTAAGGACTGTTTCAATAATTTTGCTTGATTACGTTTATCTAGAATTAATTTGATTTCCATCTCTACGGCATTACTCATAATATCCTCCCTAATAAAACTATCTCTATTGTTTCCTTTCCTAGCGAAAGGTATTTTATAAACATTTTAGCACAAAGTAATATGCGCTACCATAAAATCACTAAATTTTAACAATTCCCACTATTAAAAACGGGCGCAGCAAGCCACGCCCGTCTACACAAATAAAGGTCATCAATATTTCCTATATATCAAGAAAGGTGTTGTAACGAATTTTTTCGTTACAACACCTTTTTAGTATCAGCTCTATCTATCCATTTTAGGTTTTTGCGGGCTTCAACACTGGCTTCTATCTGATGCTTAATATAATCCGTAAGCAGTACATCTACTTCGGTCACATTAGCCATACCATGTTTTAAATTTTCAATCAAGAAGGGATATATTTTCTCAATTTGTTCCTTGGTGTCTACCAATTTTAACATTACCGGCAAATTAATAGGATCAGAGAAATTTATGAGGAAGCGACGCTCCTGTCCACGCACCTTACTACCATAGCCGCCATCACATTTAATCGTAGTACAGCCAACAATTTTAGCTTCCATGGCTTTTTGCATTATCACCTTATACAAAGGCATTCCCTCATAAAAAACATCCTCGCCTACATAAATAGTTATCATCGTCAATTTAATGAAAT
>SAAR01001074.1 GCA_009916335.1 Erysipelotrichia bacterium
ATCCAGTTTTTCTTCTTTGAGAAGTGTTTCTTGATGTGCTACGTACCGTTCTTGGATATGTAGGTTAATATGAGAAAATTTTTCGTGAAAAAGAGGGAAAATAGCTGTAAAGAGATCAATACCATGCGCTTGCGTAGTTCCAAGAAAAATGTCGCCTCTGGCACCATCCTTTAACTCTCCTAATTGTGCATAGGTTACTTTTTGAATTTCCTGTATCCTAAAAAAGTCGTTGTTGCTATGGTTTTATTATGGTCTGTTTCTACCGTGTTAACTGGTTTCATTCATAGTGTTGTATTGTTATTATTATTCCGTTTAATGTTAGGCGTTGCCGAAGGTTTATATTGGCCACAACAATCACGTTTTGCTAGTTCTTGGTTCTCCCCAACAGAATTAACACGTGCTAATAGTATCATTCAGTGCTATGGTCAATTTGCAGCATTAGCAATTGGTTTTATTCTATTAACACCTGTTTATGATGCATATGGTTGGCGCGTTTTATTCTACTTAACAGGTGCTGTAGGTGTTGTGATTATCGTTCCTTTATACATAAAAATGTTAGGAGGTGAAAAAGATATACCTTATTATAAAGAGCAGCAAGCAAAAATGGCTGTTGCAGAAGGTGAAAAACCAAAATTAACATTAGCTGATTTTGGTGGCGCTAAATTCTTACTTGTTATTTTTACGTATATTACGCAAGGTATGCTTTTCTGGGGTATTACACTATGGATTCCAATGGTGGCTAAATCTCTCGGCTTTACTGGTTTTATGCAAGGTGTAGCTAGTGCATTACCATATTTAACGGCTATTATCTTAGCAGTACCTATTTCTCACATTAGTGATAAAACAGGTAAACGTGAATTAATTGCTTCGTTAGGTCTTTTTATTCCAGGCTTAATGCTTGTGACATTACCTACTATTGAAGATCCTATGATTAAGAGGACAACACTTAAGATTTGAAGATCGATGCGAAATCAAAGTGCTCCATAAGCAAGGTTACTCTTATCGCCAGATTGCAAAAGCACTTAATTGCTC
>SAAR01001075.1 GCA_009916335.1 Erysipelotrichia bacterium
CTACCTAATACATCACTTAAAATTTGTGCATCAATAATTTTATCTTTTAAATCATCAGAAACTAAGAAATAGTCAATACGCCAGCCTGCATTGCGACTTCTTGCGTTAAAGCGATAGCTCCACCAAGAATATACATCTTTTGCATCAGGATATAAATAACGATATGTGTCAATAAAACCAGTTGCTAATAGATTAGAGAATGCTTCTCTTTCTTCATCGGAAAATCCTGCATTTCCTCGATTCTGTTTTGAATTCTTTAAATCTATCTCGTTATGTGCCACATTTAAATCGCCACATACAATCACTGATTTCTTCGCCTTTAAGCGATTTAAATAAGCACTGAAATCTTTTTCCCACGTTAAACGATAGGCAAGACGTTTTAAACCATCTTGTGCATTTGGTGTATACACACAAACAAAATAAAATGTATCAAACTCTAAAGTAATGACACGCCCTTCATGAGCATGTTCTTCTACTTCTATATCATATGTTACAGATAACGGTTTTATTTTAGAAAATACAATCGTTCCTGAATATCCTTTCTTTTCTGCACTATTAAAGTACTGATAATAATCAGGTGTGATTAACTCCATTTGTCCTTCCTGCATCTTAGATTCTTGTATACAAAAAAGATCGGCATTACTACTTTCAAAAAAATCATAAAAGCCTTTATTAACAGCGGCACGAATCCCGTTTACATTCCACGAAATCATTTTCATTCTTATCACCCATCGCTATTTTATCATACTACAATGCAAAAATAAAAATCATTCGACTAGAAAAATTACATATTCCCTATTAAAACGTTAAATTTATGTTAACATTTTGTTAAAATATTGTTACAATGTAAATGTTATAACAAGACAAGGAGGGTTCTCATGACGGATATCGCTTCGGGAACATTAACGCTTGGATCAATCCAGTGGGATTTAATTATTGGAGGCCTAGCACTCTTTTTATTTGGCATTCAATACATGGGTGATGGTTTAAAAAGTATTGCTGGAGATAAACTTAGAGATTATATAGATA
>SAAR01001076.1 GCA_009916335.1 Erysipelotrichia bacterium
GACTTATACATTAAACTCAATGAGGATGATTGGAAGCCCTCATATTTGTATAAAAATAAATGTATTTTAGAAAAACGCTTTGAGCAATTTCAAGACATGCACATCAAAGATATAAAAGCTTCTGATATAAAGCTTTGGTATAAAGATATTCAAGGCGTTGGTAATAAATCAAAGCGTAATTATCTTAGTGTCTTAAAAGGTGTTTTAGATATTGCTTTACAGGATGAAGTTATAGAAAAAAATCCCATGGTACATGTAAAGCTTCCAAAATACCATGCACCTAGAATCCATCCTTTTAATGCAGATGAAGTGAAGCGTATTTTAGAGAGTGCAGAGAGTTATAATTTTAACTTTGTGTACTTCCTTGCGATGGGATTCTTTACAGGAATGAGAACAGGTGAGATTCTAGCTCTTAAACGCAGTGAGGTTGATTTAAAAAATAGAATCATTCATATACGCTCTACTATTTCACGCTTTGGAGATGTCAAACCAAAAACCTTTGGTTCTTCTCGTGACATTCCTATCATTGATACGCTTTTTCCTTACATTTTAAAAATGTTTGAAAGAGAAAATGATAATTACATGATGACGACACAATACGGTAATCCTTATCATGATACGCATATTTTCTGTATTTATTGGTGGAAGCCACTCTTAAAAAAGTTAGGGATTATATATCGCCGTCCTTACAACATGCGTCATACATTCGCTACCAATATGCTTTATAAACAACTCTGCACACCTGTTGAGCTTTCGCAATATTTAGGACATTCAAATACTCGCATGATTTATGATGTATATGTGAGTTACATTGAGGGTCACTTCGTAAATTTCAAAACTGATATTTCGCTTTATTCGTAGGTATATGGGGGAAACATCTATTTTTTTTCTTTGTTCTGAAAGTGCCTATTTTAGGGGGTATAAGAGATAAAATGGTGCGGTCGGGGGGATTTGAACCCCCACACCCGTAAGGCACTACCACCTCAAGGTAGCGTGTCTACCGTTCCACCACGACCGCATAGAAGAAG
>SAAR01001077.1 GCA_009916335.1 Erysipelotrichia bacterium
GGTGGTGTGGCTAAATATATTGAGCTCTTTATCAATGCAAAAGCCTTTGATAGAATCTCTATGGTCAATGAGATAGTCAGTCCCCATGGTCTTTTTTTAGATGAAGGACGCAATCGGCTCATTGAAGAATTTGGGAAAGAGTATGGTGTCTATTTTTCTATTCTTTCACTCATTGCCAATTCGAAAACATCCAAAAGTGAAATTGAAAGTATTTTAGAAAAAAACATCTCTGGTTATTTGTATCGATTGGAAAATGATTACAACATCATTAAAAGCATTAAGCCTATTAATGCGAAACCAAATTCCAAAGTTCAAAAATATGAGATTGTCGATAATTTTCTCTATTTTTGGTTTCGTTTTATTTTTAAATATCAATCTCTCATTGAAGCAGGAAGTTTTGAGAAGCTCAAAGAGATTATCCTAAGAGACTTTGATATGTTTAGTGGCAAATTCTTAGAAAAACTCTTTGTCGATCAATTTAAAGAGAAACAACAATTTACCCATATTGGTTCTTATTGGGAAAGAGGTAATCAAAACGAAATAGACATCGTAGCCATTGATGAGCTTACAAAAACACTGATGATATGTGAGGTTAAGCTTGCCAAAAAACGCTTAGACCAGAGTGCACTGGAGGCAAAGGCTAAAAAACTGTTAGCCGATTATCCACACTATGATATTCAGTGGAAACTTTTGAGTTTGGAAGATGTTTAATTAGTATAGTTTTATACTACGATATAGTATATTTATAAGATATTTTATACTATTGGAATAAAAATGGTGTTCAGAAAAAAAACTGTGCATTACCTGACATCTCCTTTGGTACTGTTATTTTGTACTCTTTATCCAACGCGCCACCTTTGACGATCATACGCTTCCCGCTGCCTAAATCAATCGTATGGGTATCAAGTTCATGAACCCATGCATGTTTATGCCGTTTAGCAAACCACATAAACAACCGTTTGGCTTTGATTTGTGTACATTGCAGTAGCAGGGCATTGACAAGTTTAGGGCGCAGCGATGTGGCT
>SAAR01001078.1 GCA_009916335.1 Erysipelotrichia bacterium
GCCCGTTGCTCGTTACCGTCGGCCAATGCCTGTCGGTATTCTTCGGTCATGCGTTGCCACGTACCGTTGCGGGTGCGTTCAATAAATTGTTCTAAACTCATGCTTTCGCATACTTTACTTCTCACATTGATGAAATACGTTATTTTCATAGCGTTTTCTTCTTGAAAATGAGTGTTTCTCATGATTCTTATCATTTTTTTCGATGTAAATATACAAAGAATATTTTTGGCAAAAAATGCCATTTTCCTACACTTTGCAAATGATAATCAGCTTATATATAGATATTTATAGATTGCAAAGTGTAGGAAAATCACTGATTCTATCTTTTTTGATTGTTTAACACTTCGATGAAAATAGTGAGTTTTTTGTATATTTTTCGTATAATCTCAATATTTCGTGCAGATAATAATTCGGGATTATTGATATACTTTTCGATTAATGATAAGAATTGTTTGAAAAGACCCATTCTTTTACGGGGATTTTGGTCATTGTTATTGTACATTTTTGGTTTGGCTATTTATCGAATAGCTGTTTTGTCTTTTAATGAATTGTTTTGGAGCGCAAAAATAGCATTTAATTAAATACAAACGAAATGGAACAAAACACCTCGTTAACCTTCATAAAATTATTTTATTGTTTCCTATTCTTTCCTAATTTGTTGTCTATCACAACATACCCACTTCTTGATATATTAAATAGGCTTACAACAGGCTATTAATCAATTAATTAACCTTATTAAATAGACTAGATTAGTATCTATTTTTTAGATATATGCATGCAACGTGGTGGCTCCGTATTTACATCGCAGGGTGATTGACTGCCGGAAAAGACGGGCTGGACGGTAAGGATGGAAAGCCGGGCGAACCCGGAAAACCGGGTGCGGAGGTGACCATTATTAAAGGGGTGCCTAACGTGATTGCACAGTATTCTCAGTCTGAATTTGGTGAGATGTGCGTACCATCAGTATTCTAACTACAGCTATAGTACTTCATCGGGCGCGTATTATTATTATATTTATAAGGTA
>SAAR01001079.1 GCA_009916335.1 Erysipelotrichia bacterium
ATTTAGAGGTTAATCTTAAAACCAAACAAGTAATGCGTGCAGGTAATACAATTGATTTAACTCCAAAAGAATTTAACTTGCTTACCTATATGCTCAACAATAAAGGTAGAGTGTTATCAAAGAGTGAGATTGCAGAGAAAGTGTGGGATACCAAATTTGATACTGGAACTAATTTTATTGATGTATACATTAGCTATTTACGTCGTAAAATAGATAAGGATTACAGCAAGAAATTGATTCAAACAAAAAATGGAATGGGATATATATTAATTAGCCATGAAAATCCAGACTAAATTATCATTCATATTTTCAATTATTTTTGGAGCAATATTACTCCTATTTATATTGGTAGTCTACCATTACTATAGCCAAAAAAGTAAAGATGATTATTTTGAAAGATTGCATATCAGAGCTGCAATCAAGGTTGATTTGATTGACGGCGAGACTATTTCCCCTGATATACTACATCTTTTGTATCAAAACACTCCCGGTGAATATGAACCATTAGTCACTATATATAATAAATCAGGCAAATTAATATATCAAGATAAACAAGATGCACTAGAGCAAAACAAGCACTTCTTACAGCTAAATCAGGTCAAAAAAAACGGTTTCTCTAAATTATTCGACGAGAAAGGGCGACAAACCTATGGCTTTAAGATTGAAGGACTGAAGGGAGAATACATTGTCTTTGCTACAGGTTGTGATACGCATGGATTTTCCAGATTAGCTAATTTAAGGTTAATATTACTCACAGCCTATTTAATTACAATGATATTTATCATCATAACAGTGAAATTATTTGCCCGCCAAGCTTTTTTGCCTATTGCAAAAATGATTCATAAAGTAAAATCGAGTAAGCCAGCTGATTTAGGGCTCAGACTGGATGAGGGAAACCAAAAAGATGAGTTGGCTATGCTCGCTATCACATTTAACAGAATGCTTGACCAGATAGAAGATGCATTTACTGAACAAAAACGTTTAGTCTTTAATTTGTCGCACGAATTAAGAACCCCTTTAGCT
>SAAR01001080.1 GCA_009916335.1 Erysipelotrichia bacterium
CTCTTCATTTTAATCGCAACAATCGCAACAAAAGTTGTGATTGCAGTTCCGATCAGGGCGAAACACCCACTTTAAAACTTTAATATTTATGTTAAATCGAAGATTTAACACGCTGTTATTTTGTTTATACATTGACAAATATGTTTAATGTAAATATTTCTTGCACCGTTAATATCACGGTCTACTTTAATCACATCATCGGAAACCCATTTTTTATCTTTTAATTTTTCGTCAAGAAATCCAGACCATGAATGTGTTTTAGATGTATAACTTTCATTAATAATGAATAATTTCTTATTGTATTTTCTTGCAGTCCATATTAAGAATTGTTTAAACTCATAATGTTTAAGAGAGAGCATATTATGAACAGCTTTTCTTCCTATATTACGGGTTTCTTTATTTACCATGTCTTTTGTATCAAAAGACGGTAAATAAATGACATCAAAATGTGAAACAAGATGGAAAGCAACGGTTTTATGAAGTTCATCTACACGGTTTTGACGAATACATTCCAGATGATTTAATTTTTTCTCAATAGACCTTAGCTGATGATTTAACCAGTCAGGTCTGTTTTCTTCCTTTTCATCATAACAAGGTAAAGACTTTAATTTTTTCTGCAAAGAATATAATTTTCTCATTTTCTTTGCAAGTGGCAAGAGATCATTGACTGAGAAATCTTCTCCATATTTTACAGCATATTCAGGAGTAAAACCTGTCATAAAAGTTCGACTTCCAGGGTCTAAGGCAATACATTTTACTTCTTTTAATTCATTATTGTTCGAGATTTGGCTTTCGTCCGGAACATTAATTATTATTTTTTTCTGAACACACATAAACCATCTTTCATGGTCTAATGTAACTTCTACATTTCTATCTAAAGCCCCTTTAGGTATTTCTTCTGTTATATAAACACGACCGAGTGAGCGATGACAAACTCCTTTAACCCCTAACCTTGGATGAGAAAAGGTTTGTTTTTTACTTTTTCGACTTTTAAATCCTAATGTAGAATACGAAACATTAGAA
>SAAR01001081.1 GCA_009916335.1 Erysipelotrichia bacterium
GAATTAGAGTCCTTATTCTACGAGAAACAACAGTGGTTTGGAAATATAAGTTCTAAGCAAAAAGAGTTAAACCTGATAAGATGTAAATTAATGGAGAATTGAAAAGCTACTGTACTACCACGTTCAGGCAGCACTTCGTGATTATCGGAAATAATCACTGAGCTGATAACAGGCTCGTCCTGTTATAGATTGGATTTATCCAAAAATGGTGTTTACAAGAATCTGCACAAAAATGCAACACCACCTGCACGTAAATACACAACACATATATATTCAAACACTAACCTTAAACGTCTAATCCTCATCGCGTTACTTATTTTCTCTCATTCATGATTTTAAAATCACTTCTTAATTTCTGACAAGAATTTCACACATTAATCTATTCTAAGTTATCTTTTATCATATTTTTATAAATTTCATCTTTCCCGCCTACGGCGGGAGACTAATTTAACTACTTTTGCCCTTACGGGCGCTCTCTAAAACCATAGTCATTAAGATTCGTGTAATACCTCAGCCGTTCATCCGATTCTAGCCCTGTAAATTTCACAGCCTATAAAACTAGAGTTATTATTTAAGTATAGAAAAACTTTAAACATTGTCGTTATTTTTAGCTCCGTTAGGAGATATAAAAATAAAGCAATGCCCACCTATACACTGCTACGCAGTGTGTGGGGTCTACCGACGGTTGCCTGCCGCAGGCTAACACCGTTTCCTTCGGAAACAAGGTCAACGTCAACACCAGAGTTTTTCTTACGAAAAACTAAAACCAGCATAGTCGCATTGGAGAGTTATATTTTGGTTTGATATTTAAACTTATATTGAGGTTGTTTTTATTGTATGGCTATTTTTCATCTTGATTTTAAAATTGTGAAACGTTCAGAAGGCAGGTCTTCCGTTGCGAAGGCTGCCTATCATGCTCGTACACGTATAACAGATGAAAGAACAGGTGATACGTATGATTACAGTCGCCGTACTGATTTATATGGGCATTTCATATTAGCTCCAGCTAACGCACCAGAAC
>SAAR01000010.1 GCA_009916335.1 Erysipelotrichia bacterium
ACTGGTAAAGGCCGGAAAGGTGCTGAAGGGCTAACGCCCTACCAAAAACAAAGAGTATAGACTATATTATACTAATCTATACTCTGTTATCTTCTGGTCTGCCATTATGGTTCCAGCTCCGGCATAAGGTAAAACTCGCCTTTTGGTTATACTTCTACTTTTTCCCGCTTGGGGGTAAATCCCATCCGTTCACCCTCAGAATCCACCAAAAACAGTATAGTCTATATCAGTATATACTACTTGTTTTTGTTGCTCATGTGAGCTACAGTATAACCATTAACCAAAAGGAGGTTTCCAAAATGGCCGCAAATGCATTTGTTCGTGCTCGTATAGATGAAACACTGAAAAATGAAGCTGCAGTAGTGCTTGCCGGAATGGGTTTAACCGTTTCCGATCTGGTTCGTATCACTCTGACTAAGGTAGCCAAAGAAAAGGCTCTGCCGTTCGATATGCGTGTTCCTAACGAGCTTACTGCTAATACCATCGCTAACAGTGAGAAAGGCGTAGACGTTCATACAGCTAAAGATGCTGATGATCTGTTTAATCAGCTTGGTATCTGATAAATGACCACAAGGACGATTGAATACTCAGGCCAGTTCCAGAAAGATGTGAAGAAGGCTCAGAAGCGTCATAAAGACATGAGCAAGCTTAAAGCCCTTATGACGCTGTTAATCAATGATGCCTTGCCATTGCCTCAAGTCTACAAAGATCACCCACTACAGGGGAACTACAAAGGCTATAGGGATGCTCACATAGAACCAGACTGGCTACTCATCTACAAGATAACTGATGAAGTCCTACGCTTTGAGCGAACCGGAACACATTCAGACCTGTTTTGATGGATCGGTAATCATTATGAGCAAGTTCTTTGAAGAGTTGTTGAAGTCAGCAGAGGAAGCCGTAAAAATCTCGAAAGGTGAATTGAAACCTTCCCGGATAACCAGACTTCCAAAACCTGATAAAACTAAAGAAGATGGAAAAACTAAAGCCCCTTAATGGGGCTTTTTTTATTTGGTAAACTTTTCAACAATATTATCGAGCATAGTAAATAGCATTTTTGAATACACGTTTGGCTTTGGTTCACTTTTGATACCAAGATAGTATCTTTTAAAATCCCCTCTCACAACAACGTAGTTAATATCAAACTTATTATCTTTATTGATTAAATACCATTGTTTAGCAAGATCTATTCTTTTGTTTACCCATTTCTGAACTTTTAAGGAAAGTTCTTTGTCGTTTCCATCATAAGTGTGATAACACGTAATGATGTTTTTTGTTTTAAATAAACTATCGCAAGAAAGTCTTTTCATCCTTAATGATTCTATATCGGTATAGATTTTTAGATATTCATTATTAGATTGTTCTATACCGTTTTTGAGATTCACATCTTTTATTTTATCTAAGGTAGGGTAAAAATCTTCAAGATATGTTTTTAGTTTTTCTTTATAGTTGTTTTCGTTTATGTGAGGATAAGAAACAACTAAAGGCTGTTCAATACTTACTGTAGGCTTTATGTTATCTTCATTTAGTGATTTGTCGAATAGGTTTGTAATAAACAAAGCAGCAACTATCAATACTAAAAAGAATTCAATCATCTCTTTGTTCTTGGAGTATTTAACGTAGACTTTCTCTTTGATTGTTTTAAAGCTATTAAATATATTCATAATTTTTTCCTTTTTTATTTGGTTATAGTTAATAGATACTTCAATATAAAGTAAAAATCAAATATATATTATACTTTTTGTTTATGTTCCGACGAACGGAGTATATATAAAAGAAAAGCGCCCCGAAGGACGCTTTAATAACACTAACCGAAAACAAATAAACAGAAACATTATGAATGAATAGTTAATATACTTAACTCTCTTAATCAATATCTAATTAATATAAATAAAAGTCAAATTTATTTTAATTTATTTTCTCAATATAGATTGACTTATATTTAAAATCGAATATAACTTAACTATAAACATTTAAATATAAGGAATAAACATTATGAAAAACACTTTTAATACAAGAATGCAGAGTATAAGAAACAGAGGTATATTCTCAAGCAGAAACAGAATGCTATTTTCTAATGACGTTGAAACTGTTAAGTCTTACATTCACTTTGCGGGAACTTCTGAAATAAACACTACAGATGAAAATGGTAAAACAGCTTTGTTCGGGGCAAGTTTTGAAATAGCTGAACTTTTAATAAAAGCTGGTATAGACGTAAACCATAAGGATAACTTCGGTAATACAGCATTGTTCTTTAGTGATTTTAACAGCACATGGTTGTTATTGAATAAAGGCGCTGATATTAACGCAGTAAACAACAATAACATGAATGCGCTATACACTGCTGATACGTCTAAAGCAAGGATGTTAATCAAATCAGGTATAAACATAAACAATAAATCTAAACTTGGTCATACCGCTTTATATTACGCTCACTTATTAAATGACAGAAACATGATGAGTGTTTTAATGGATGCCGGGATAGAAATAAGTCATAAAGAACAAAAAAGATACGCAGCATAAGGAGAAATAAATGAAAAAGGCTAAGTTTGTTTTCAGTATCGCAGGAATGATGATTTTTAATATATGTGCTGTTATTGGTTTTCTAAGCATGTTGAAGGTTGAAAACACTCTTAGCTACTGGATAGCTTCTGTTGTGATTGGGCTTTTAACGATAGTCGCATACAGGAATGAAATATTAAATGAGTTTGGAACCAATCAAAATGTAAGGGGTAAATTATGAAAAACAAAATCAATGACAGTACAGATAAATTATTTGGAATAAAGATATTCATTCTCGGTTGGTTAATGGTGGTATTAGCAGTTGGTTTGTCATCATTATTAGGTATAAACATCTTTTCGCAAGTTTTAATTGGAATCGGGTCATTTGTTATTTTAATAAATCTTCATAGAATGTTTAGTTGGTTTGTTGGGTTATTGCTAATAGGATGTATCGTAGATGAACATAGAGAAGAAAGACTAAGCATTCTATCAGATCATCTTGATTTAGCTAAATCATATTTGGGAATGAAAAAATGAAAAAAGACATAACAAGAGAGTTGAAGAGGTTGGGTTTACATAATGGTAATGAGTTTATAGCAAAAGCGGCGTTGATTGAAGGAGAGAGAGCACAAAGCATCTTAGCCCTGATAGAACGCTTAGGCAGACGCAAAATCATTCCTGATAGTGTTAAACATGGGTTCAGTCAGATTAAGGCAACATACAGGTTATCCGGCTACATCAATCAGGCCATAGCTGTTATAGCGTTTAAAGCCTATGTGAATGAACCAAAGGAAAATTTTAAGGCAGATATACACTGGAATATTTAAAGGAGGTAGTTATGGGAACAGAGACAAGAGAAAAGGAAGCTGAAACATGGGCTGAGTTTATTAAAGAGTTTTTGAATGATGGCGGTATCATTTACAAACAGAAAGAAAATAACAATCAAACAAGTAGAGGTTAATATGATGGATAAATTAAATTGTTTCTTTAGAAGTCTTTATGACACTGAGAGCAAAAACGGAAAAAAACTTAGAGAATTCTCTATGGTAATAATGAGATTAGGGATATGGATGATTACATACGGTTCTTTCAGTGTTTTATTTGGTGGTTTTTTAGGTTTCGATTTCAATACAGACGTAATTGCTAAGATGACTGTAATTACAGGAGTTGGAGGTGTTGTATTTCTTATAGGTTTGTTTATTACGTTTATATTTAAAAAAGATGGCAGTATCTATGATGGTAAAACCATCAAGCAAAACAACAAAGGAGAATGATTATGATAAATAGTTTTAGATTATTAAAAGACAGAAAGAGCAAGAAAGGATTTTCATTATTAGAATTATTATTGGTGTTAGGTGTTATAGCGGCATTGATAGTAGCAGCATTTATGATATTTCCAAAAGTTCAGGCTTCACAAAGACTCGATAGAGAAAGCAGAAACTTAACAGCCATCCAAGCAGGTGTTAAATCGCTTTATGGTGGAAGGGCTAAAATATCGGACTTGAATACTGATAGTTTCATAGCTTCTAAGAACGCCCCTGATAACATGATCCAAGATGGTAAACTCATCAATGAGTGGAAAGGGAACGTTCAGGTAGAGTATTCAGGTAATCATGGTAAGTATAATATTATCTATGACGCTGTTCCAGCTTCTGACTGTTCTAAACTCATAGCAGCAGTATCAGGAAACTTCGTTATCATAGATGTTTATAATGGTAATGGTTCAACGCAAGTAAAAAATCTGGAGGAAGGTAAAAACATAGATATAGCCGCTACGTCAGCAGCATGTTTTTCAGAAGATAACTCTACGATTATATTTTCTTCAATCATATAAAGTGGAGTTAACAACATGATTAAAACATTAAACAGAAAAAAAGGATTCTCATTATTAGAAATGTTATTAGTATTTGGAATTATATCAGCGTTGATAGTGGGTGTTTTCATGATTTACCCAAAAATCAGCGCAGGACAAAAAATAGATAATGACATAAAGATTTTAGGAACTCTTAACGCAGGGATTAAAAACCTATACGCAGGATCAGCAAACTACACCGGGCTTTCAGTAGATGCTGTTATCAAGGCTAAGTTAGTGCCGGAAGACTTGGTAGATGAAGGCAAGATATGGGATAGCTGGAACGCTAACGTTCTCATAGAACCCTACTATGACGGTAGCTTTTACATAGGGTTTGAGAACGTGTCTGTAGATGCCTGTGCCAAGTTCGTCACTCAGGCTGGTTCAAGCTTCTTCAAGATAGTTGTAGCGTCTACAGAAGTGAAGAACACTGATAACGGTATGGATCTCAACATGGCAACACTTACAGCGGCCTGTATCAACAATGATGATGGTTATGGCGGCAGACCCGTCACAATTTACTTTTACGACAAATAATAGAGAGGAATAAATTATGAATAGAACAAACTTAGTTATAGACGCATGGACTTATATAGCATTGGTATTCGCTGGTTGTGGTGCTCTTGTGTGGACTACTTTTAATCCAGAGTATTTAAATACAGGGGTAGTATTCGCAGCAGGAACAATAACAGCTTGGTATCAGGCATTTAAAGCAGTAAAACAACTTAATAAAGATGGCAATCAGTGAATCCAAAATAAAAGCCCCTATCAAGGGGCTTGGTTTTTCTCTGGTATTGTTTTTAGTCTTCTTTCTTGATCAGGAAGCTTTCCAGCTCTTCGCCCTTCTCAATCAGTTCTTTCAGTGCTAACGGCATACGTCCACGGCCTGTCCACGTCTGTTCTTCACCCTCTACAGTGAACGCATATTTTGGCTCAACAGAACCACGTTTAACGCCTTTACCACCTTTACCCTTGCCAGTAGGGGCAGGAGTATCAATTTGACCTAACAGAAGCGCTCTGACGGCCTCAAGGCTTACTTCAAAGCCCTCAGACTGGAGAAGTTCAGTAGTAGCCTTCAGCTTCTCTTCTACCAGTGCCTGTTTCGCTTTTTCCTCTTCTGCTTCTTTTAGGAACTCATCCTTAACGGTTTGAACCTTTTCAGCGAACTCAAGGAAGGTGTCATAGCCCATCTCATGGGCTTCTTTTCTGATAGTGCGAATGTTATTAAAATGCCCTAATGCGCTCATGTTTTATCCTTTTCAACATTTAAGTTAGAAGGTAAACATAGCACACCATAAAACACTGAACAATAAAAAAGGGCTGTTAAACCCCTTTTAAACAATGGTGAGTAATGGCCTTTTGAAATCTGGTTTGATTTTAAATCTGTTTGAAACATCTAAAATCATTTTGTTGGCTAAAGACAGATTGCTTCTGTATATATCAAACAAATCCTCTTCAATTGCTTCTAAAGCACCTTCTATGTCTTCCAATGACATTTCACTTACAGCGATATAATGATCGCATAAGTCATTAACTAAATATTGGTATAACTCATCCTCTGACTTATTAGAATAAGCATAATAACCCACTCCATCTAATGACATGATGTATGTTGATGATATATGAATATCTTTGTTAATATCCTTTATTCTTATTGTATTAATGTCATTAATCCATTCTTTATTTTTAAATACGAAAAGCTCTTTTATGTTTCGAACATCTTCACTACGTTCAAGCTCTTCATTTGTGAACTCATCCTGATATAAAAGAAACTTAGCAAAAAGAATAGCATTAAGCATAAATTCAATGTTTTTATTTTTCATAAACGGCCTCACTTTTAATTATCAGACACTGATTGTTTCTAAGCAAGGTATCAATCGAATACTTTATTATACCAATTGCTGAAAGTGTATATTTAGTGGGAGATATTTCTTTTAACCTATATTTTAGATCTTTACACAATCTCACGAATACGGGGCGTGTGTCTTTTCTTGATGCTCTATAGTTAACCGTTGTAAATGGAATAATGCTACTATCACGCTTAACTGATTCAATTACGATTTGTTTCTCAATTTGTTGTATTGAGATTGAAATATTTTCATCTAATATTTTTTTGATTCCATAATCTAATAAAGCTGATATAGACACATCGATAGCACCGGAACAATGTCTTTTGATAAGGGATAAAAACTCTGGTGTCATTCTTAACTGTATAGTATCCACATCATTGTTAAACGTTGTTTGATTCAACACTAAGATCTCGCCTGTAATACCATCATTGATTTTAATATTCATACTTCAGCCTCTTATTTAAAAAACAAATAAATGATAGTTATAAGAATAAACATGAAAACACACCAATCTTTAAAAGTGGTTTTATTTTCCTTCTTAAAAACAGGTTGCTCGATTATTTCTTCATCATGATGCTCTACTTTATCAATCTCATATTCTGTTATAAAGGCTCTCTTTACCCTATGAACATCCTTATTATATATTATATTTTTTATACGTTCATTTATGATTAGATTATCGTATTGATCAAGAAATATTTCCTGATTCTTACTGCTATCATACTTAAATGGTATTAGTCTATACCATTCCCTTAAACTTTTATTAGGATGTTTCATGTTGTGTTCAATACTGAATTTCATATTTTTAGGCTTTACAACATTAACACCTGTAAGATTGCTATCTTTAAGAGATTTCAATAAAGTTGGAGTAATTAAATAACAATTATCATCACAATAAAGTATTTCCTCTCCGCTAATTATATCAATAATCACATATTGCTCTGATTCTTTAACAGTTATATCGTTCTCTAAGATGCCTATTCGAAATGGTTTTAGCATATAATATTTCATTTTATTCTCCTTTGTTTTCTTTTCATTTATTAATTAGCTAATTAAAATATATTTGTCAATAATATTATACACATCTTGACTATATTAATTATTGTTGTATTTATTTATATGTAAGCCAAATAAAAATAATAAGGATACAAAACAAATAAACATACAAAATGGAGAAAGTTATGAAGAAGAAAAATCTTTTTATTCTAAGCTTATTTTTAAGCTTATTCATAACCTCACCTGCCCATGCATTGAATCTCTTTGGTTTAGTGACGGGAAGTGAGGATGCTGTAGGAAACAATATAGACAAATGGTTTAACCCGTTTCAATCAAACATCACAGGAGCCGTTCTTGATGTTTACTTGCCTATTATAATGCAGTTAGGTGGGATTATAGCCGCATACACGCTTATTGCCGGAACAATGTCAACAGCTCATGACGGTGAGATGTTAGGTAAAAAATGGTCTTCAATGTGGGTTCCTATAAGAACAGCCTTGGTTCCGGGTTTACTTTTCCCGATCTCCAATGGTTATTCTGCTCTACACATGATTATATTGTGGTTAGTGTTAGTTGGTAATCAGTGGGGTAATGATGTTTGGAATAAGCTTGCACCACGCCTAATCACAGATAATACATATATATCAGTTGATAACAAAGCAGCAATACGACAAGTAGTAATGAATACATTATATTCAGCAGCTTGTGTTAATATCTACAATGAAAATGCTAAGAAAGTTAATGCAAATTCGAAATGGGGGCCTGCTTATCGTTATATGGATACAACTCCGATTAAAAATGACAAAGTTGTAGGTTATAATTTCGGTTTACCCGCTGCACCTAACAGTTCATATGGAAATGGTATAGACCTTTGCGGTAGCACTAAGTTAAAACTCATAGACAAGGATTTAAAATCGGGTTCTACTTTGATTGATACAACTAAAATCAGTAAAGCCGTTCAAGAAGCCCAAATAAAAGCTAATGAAGCTTTGGTTAAGGGAGCTACTGCTTATGCAGGTTATCTTTCATCAATGCCAAATGATAACGCTGAACAATTAAATAAGATTATAGATACTTTAGTTAATGCTTATAGCCAATTCATACAAGCTTCCGCTGAAAGCGTTATGAAAGAATCATTAACACAATCTGAAATTGATAAGCTAACAGAGAAAGGATGGACTTATAGTTATACTTTCTATTCAAGAATTGCTGATTCAATATCAGAAGCTAATGCAGCGGTTAACAGGTATCCTACAGCTTCAATGAATTTTCAACAAAATGATAATGCTAACTATTATGGTTTTAGTAGTGGAAATCAACTTTATGAAGTATATCCAAAATTAGAAAGACTTCAAAAACTTTTGAGTGATGCAAATAAAGTAGACTCATCTATGTTAGATTCTAATAAAGGTGATGATGGTTGGTATCAAAAGATTATATCAACTTTAGGCGGAAACTTATCATGGAAAAACAACTATGAAGCATCTAAAGCATCAAGTTTAATGCCTCTTTCTGTATCCGTTAATTTGGGTTCAAGAATGATAGTTAGTGCTGAAACATCATATATACTTTTAGCGGGTGGTGCTGTGGCAGGTGGTAGTATTCCGTTTGTTGGTAATGGTATACAAACAGCAGCAATCTTTGTATCTCCACTCTTTAATAGTATACTAAAAAACACTATTTTAGGTGGGAATTTGTTAGCATTCGTAATTCCAATGATGCCTTATATAATAGGTTTCTTCTGTGTTGCTGGATATTACATATTAATATTTGAAGCAATGTTTGGAGCGCCACTTTTAGTTTTGGCTATGTTATTACCAGATCAAGATGGTATTGTAGGTAAGCAAGGGCAAGGATACATGCTTGTTTTAAACATTGGTTTAAGACCACCATTAAACATGGCTGGGTATGCTGGTTCCTTCGTTTTGACAACTATACTTTTCGATATGTTGAATTCTACCTTCTTTACAGCAGGAAGTAATACTGAAGGTGGCTTATTAGCCATAAATAAAGGCTTAACTATGCTCCTACTATATGGTTCATTAATGCTAACTGTAGAGTTAATGTGTTTAAAACTTATGCATGTTATTCCTGATAATCTTTTTAAATGGATCGGTGGGGCAACATCCTCTGTGTTAGGCATGGTTTCAGGACAAGCTGAATCATCAACAGCTAAAACCGCAGCGGCGGCAGCGGCAGGTGCTGGAATGATTTCTAATATGATGTCTCCGCAGTTTACCAAGCCTAAAACTGAACCTAAAGAAACAACACCGGGCGGTAATGATCCTAAAGCAACCGAAGGTAGTAATACGGTATTTGATGATGTAAAAACTGAGCCTGTAGTTAAAGGTGATAGTGGACAAGATATCAAAGACTTTGATGAAGATGAAAATAATAAATAATAAATAATAAATAAAGCCTCTTTTTAGAGGCTTTTCTATTGACATGTTATTTTTTTATTTGTATATAAAATTATACACACTTATTATAAAAGGAAATACATTATGAAAAAAAATGAAATAAACATACCCAATGGTTTAAAAACAGGTCTTAAAGTAGCTGCGTTTCCAATTATTGGTTTTTTTAAACTCTTTATCATTCCATTTCTTATCCCATTTTTATTGGCAAAAAAAATATTTAACAAAGTTAGATATGCCAGAGGCTTACCGGGACATGAAGTTAATAGTTTTGATGTTTGGTATGAAATTAAAAATCTAAATGAGGCAAAGCTTAATTACATGTATAAACGCTGTGCGTCGATGGCGTGGATGTCTTTATTATTTTTTATTTTATTCATGTCTATCACCATCTTTATGGCTTGTAATGGTACTAAATTACTTTTTGTTTCATCTTCTTTAAGTCTTACAATTTTAGTGTTTACTCAGTATTTTCACTTTGTTGTTTTTGCTTACTGTTTCAAGATACGCTCCTTTGATTACAAGCTTGATACTTTTAAATCTCTTGAAGATATTCTACCCAATCCCTTCAATGATATTGCTATGGCAAAAAAAGATGGAAAAGAAATTCCAGTTCAGTTCTACCCAAAGGGTAGAAATATTTTAAAAAAATAAATTGATATCAATAAAACTGTACGATATTATTTAATCAACAAAACGAGAGAGAGGGCTTTAAAATGTTATGGGAAATCACTGAATGGTATATCGAAACGACTAAAACTTTAGCAAACATGTTTTATGCTATACCGCTTTTAATGTTTCAGATTGCTTTGACCTTAGCTTTTATTTTCGGTGTAATTCTTCCGATTAGTAAAATCAAAGGATTGAAGAATCTTGATTCAAGCGCTGCTGCACCATTCATGGCAGTCTTAGGTTTACCTGCTTTAGGATTGATATTTTTAACATTCGGAATGACGGGGGTAGCGTTTTTAACTGTCATATCTAAAATATTCAATCTGAATATCTTATAATAGCAATACTCTCTCTCTTAAAGAAGCCCGCCTTGTGCGGGTTTTTTGTTTATAGACTTCCAGATCCTACATTGTTATATATGGTTCATAACCCACAAAAAAAGTGATGTGTATGAATCCTTTCCCGCAGCAAAACAAAAGCTATCAATTCTATTACGATGAATCTAATAACGTTCGTAAACTATATCTTTCCAAACAAATTGATGGTTATAACATTGACCATGATCCAGACAAGCACAACAGCGTAAACTTCGTGTTAGCCGGTGTTGCTCATACTGGTTCCTCATCGAGTGCCGACTTTGATGATTTACGCCAGCGCATACAGCTACAGGCCAACGCTAAAGAGTTCAAGCTGAAACACTTAGCTAAAGGCGACTTCCTGACTATGCTCACCTCTAAGAAGCTCACAGCGTTCTTTGAGTGGCTTCTCTATGGTGATCTATACCTACACTACTTCCACCTGAATATGGAGTATTGGGGATACGTGGACATCATTGATGATTGTATCCTGTTCGGACGTGAGAAGGGCTTCATCCCGGAAATGAGTGATGAACAGCTCTATGGCTACATGTTGGCAAACAAGGACGCTCTACACACCTACGTTAAAGCTAACAAGGTTCAGTTCATCCAGTTCCTCAAGTCCTATGACTTCCCATACATCGAGGGGCGGGAGAAGGATTTCATACAAGGGCTATCAAGCCAGATCTCCACTCATTGCGTAAACCTCTATACAGCTACCAATAAAGATGATTTCCAGCTCCGGTTAGCTCATGGCCTCCTGCAGCTCCTGATGGCCTGCTCTGACCAAAACATAGATGATATGACACTCACTATGGATATTAGGGATGAACCGCCTACAGACGACGATAACCGCCTTGTTGATGGCTTCGCTATGTTCTATCAGCACCGGGCGCAAATGTTCGAGGCTTCCAGTCATATCTTTGACATAGAGAAGGTAGTGGAAGCAGATCTACAAAAGGCAGCAGAAGCCAACCCTAATCTAACGCTTAATTACTCTTTCGCTGATTCAAAGCTAAATCCTCTGGTTCAAGTGAGTGATGTTGTGGCTGGCTTTATGCAGCATTATTTTGATTACCTGAATAGCAACAGCTATGAAAAGATTAAACATGACAGAAACAGTCTTAACGAAAGGCAAAGATTAAATATGGAGTTTTTAAGGCTCCTGATAAACAAATCTCATGATAATAACCCAACATTATTACATTGTGTTATGTCAGCGTTAGAACATGAGAAGCATAAAGCATTCACTTACCCGGATGAACCATAAAAACTATGTAGGGGCTTAATGCCCCTTTTATTTTGTGTTTACCTATACCGTTTATCTTGTTTTATTAATTAATATCTCAATTTAATTTGATTTTCATTGAATATATGTTGTAATTTAAAGACCATATAACAAAAGGAGAATCACTATGGGTAAACAGTATAAAGTAGTTAGTATTAACGATGTTTTAGAAAACGCAGCATTACAAACAAAAGAATATAACAGCAAGCAAGAATATTATGATGATGATAAAACCTATTTTCAAATGTTCCATGATAACGCTGAAAGTATAATAAAATCCACTCCATCCACATCTAAATACACTTCTGATGAAACTACAGGTGATTTAGTTCTTGATCTTGGCAATAAAAAGATTGATATATCTAACTATACAGAGGAAGATTACAAGGCTTTATCAGATGATTTATCACATGAACTTGCCGCAAAAGAAATCTTGGACACAATCAAAAATGACCCTGATTTTTCTGATTTAAATAGAAGATTAGAAAGTGGAGAGATTTCACTTGATACAGATAGAGTATATGCTTCTATAAGCTACATTGGTAATAACGATGGTAATGAAATTCTTCCTGTTGGTGATCTTATTTTTTCAATTGAACCAAAGGAAGATTGCCAAGCTTCATTAAATTCTGATGGGTTTAATTATGTAGCAACATCTTCAACTACAAATGAGGGTGTTTATTATGAAAGCTTAAAAGACGGTTTAGAAAGCACACAGTCTTATCTACGAACTCTTGAATATGAAGCCGAAGCAACATTAGAAATAGATGAACCAGAACAAAAATCAAGATCATCATACAGAGCATAAAAAGGGGGTAAGCCCCTTTTAAATATAAAATATACAAGGAGAAATATTATGGGAAAGAAATATGAATTAGTTAACAATGATACAGTTGTAGATTATGTAATAAAATATACTGATAAAGAAAATGAAAGACGTAGCAACTATTCTGATAATGAACATGCGCCGGATAAAGAAAGTAGTTATGGAGATATGTTTTTACGTTTTGGAAATGATAAATTTATAAATGAAGCAAAGGGTTTAGAAAAATATTCAAGTAATAACCTGATTAGTGATCGTGTTATTGATGTAGATTCAGATAAAATATTTCATGAGTTAGTTAAAAAAGATATAATCAACGAAATTAACAGCACTTATAATACTTATGAGAGAAATGATGTATGGTGTAAAAATGGAACACCACATGATAATCATCCATACATAAAAGAACAACTACAAAATGGCAAGCTGAAAATTGATCATGATAATGAGTATAATACGATTGTGAAGCTAAATGATGAGAATGGCGATATACCTTTAATGGTAGTTCCTTCTTACAATAATGATGGGGATTATTTAAATCATCATTTCGTAACTTTAGATACTACTCAATCTTTAGATAAGGATCTTGGACTTTCAGATTTATCACAAGACTTTAATGAAGAAATTACCTTAGCGGGTGAAAATCTTGGTTCAGGTAAAGTAAAAGGTTTGGAGTTTGCTTCCTACGGTCAACATATGAATTTGGGTGTATATTACATGGATAAAGTAATCGAAAGTATCGAAGAAAAACAATCTTACGAAAAGGATATTAAGAAAGGGTTAAAAATATAAAAGGGGCTTACGCCCCTTTTTACATTCTCATCCTCTGGCCTTGTGTGGCTCTTACCTCTGGAACATCAATCTCTTTATTGTTAACCTCTTCTCTCTTCATACCGCTGAATGGCATGATCTCATCAAGACCTTTGGCTTTATGGATACCTTTGAACAGTTCTTCTTGTTCAGCGTTCTGAGGCTCTACGACAAGCCCTAAACGGGTTGCTTTCTCATAAGCTACACTCAAGAACACATCACTACCTTCAAACGTTATAGACTTCCAGCCTTTAGCTATGGCGAGTTTAGACATTTTTTCTGATACTGTATTATAGTTTTTTCCTTTAGCTCTTATTTCCTGAGCACTTTCAAGAACAGATGTTTTATCTTTAAAGTGAATAATACGTGTTTTAGATCTGTTTATGATTTTATCAATCTCATCACCAAAGGTATCATAGATTTTATCCTCGCTTAAAAATACTGGTTTTGCATTGGAACTACCTTTTAAACCATCAGCAAAGTAATCTACAACATCACCTAATTTCTTATACCACGGCGTTTGATGTTCCTCTTCATAATCGATTTTTTTGTTGGTAGCTATTCTTTCTATTGTTTGAGATAGTTTATTTTTAAGGTTTGAAGACTTTTTAAGAGTCATTGTCTCTTCAATACCAACATTGTTGTATATTTCTCTTGTCAATTTATCTTCATCAGTGAGCGTTTCTTTTTGGCTATTTTCTTTATCAATTTCATGATGTATGCTTTGCATAAAATTATTATAATCACGTTCTCTTTTAAGCTCTTCTTCTTTTATCTTTTCACTTACCTCTTTATACCATTTTTCATTTTCATTTCTTTCATTAATAAGCCTGTTAGTTATAATATGATTCTCTGTTGTCATAAGCTCATCTGAAATTTTACTGTTAACAAACATGTAAGCATCCCTTTTAATATCACTCCATTCTTTAAGTTCATTATGTGTCATATCAGGAAGATCTTTATTGTTAAGTATGCTTTTTATAGATTTGTTCGCTTCTTCAAGTTTATTAGACGCATCATTTTTGTTTTCTATGATAGATTTTATAAATGCATCATCAAAATTTAATGTATCCTTGTTCTCTATTAGGTTGGAGAAATTTTCTACACTCGCTTCTAACTTATTTCTTTCTTCAATAAGTTTATCCGCATCTTTAGGGTTGCGATGTTGTTCAGTAAAACGATCTAAATCAGTATAATCTATTTCATTCTTGGTAGTTGTTTGCGGAGCCTGATTATTAGTTAAAATATTAAATAAATCATTTTCATCGTTTTCTTTTCGGACGTTTAACTCATCATTAACTCTTTGAGAAATAATATCGAACTTATTCATGTAGTGATCACGTTTTTGTGTTGCCTCTATAACATCACTTACATCAAAATCATAGTGGTTATGAATGACCCAATCGCAATTCCTTATCTCTTGTTCATTTAGTGCTTTTTGCTTTTCAAAATACTCTTCTAACTCTTCGGTAGTCATGTCTTTAAAATCCAAAGCGTATAAATCATCTATATCTTTATCAAACTGTTCCATAAGTTGTGTTTGCTTGTTTGCGAGATTATGCGTTTCAACGTCAGCCACCGGATCACTACTTAACACGCTGTTTATCTCTTTAAGTGAACCTTCCAGTTCTGATAACTCATCATTGAACGCACTGATAACAGCGTCATTGAAGCCATGCGTATCTTTGTTAGCGATAAGCTCATTAATCTTGGTGATACGTTCCTGTAGAACAAGGCGGTTCTCGATAAGCTCATCAGCCGGGTTAGCTTCTACTGGTAAAGCCGGTTCTTCATCCATCGAGGGGAAGAGTGCTTCCAGCTCTTCTACTGTTTTTTCCTTGAACACATCCTGAATATTTCCGTTCTCATCGAACAAGTTTTCTGTATTGTCTATCATATGTTTTCCTCTCTTTAAGTAATTGTTTTGGTTAGCATAAACTTTCTCATTGCTAGTATAGTCTATACTAATATATACTAATCTATATCGGCGGAATGTCAATTTGACGGGAAGCCTAACCAACTGAAAAACCTAGAAAAAGGTGATTGTTATGTTGACTATCAGTGTGTGGAATCGTAAGGGTGGTGTTGGGAAAACAAATTCAGCCATCCAGATAGCTGGATGGTTTGCGGCTCAGGGACGTAAAACAAGTCTTGTAGATCTAGACCCACAGGGCGGTTCACTTATCTTTGCCGGATATGCCAAACAGAACGGTAAAGAGCTTCCTTTTCACGTTGGCCGTAAACCTGCAGCCGATTCTGAATACATCATTTTTGACCACAGCCCCGGTGTGAATAGCGGTGGTGCTTTGGGTAGCTTTGTGATCGTGCCGACTATCCTCGATGCTTCCAGCTTTTCAATTACGCTCAAAAGCATTGATGAGCTGAAGAACGAAATGAAGAAGCCTTATCTGTTGCTTCCTAACCGTGTTGAGATCCAGAACAAAGAGCAAGGCGAACTGTTAGAGCGCATCCAAGAGAAAGCACGCGCTCATGGCTATGAACAACCTTTCATCAGAAAACGTGTTGCCTACCCTCGCGCTTACGGCATGGGTATAACAGTATTCGAACCAAAATCAGGTTTGCCATCAGCTAACGATGCTCAGGCCGAGTTCGAACATCTGTTATCTGTTATGGGTAGCAAGATTAAGCAACTTGCATCCGGTGGTAGTGAAGCCTGACCCTGAAAAACATGCATTATAGTATAGACTGGTATAGACTAGACTATATTCATTCTGGTGAAATCTGAGGAAGTTTGTGATGACTGATAAGAAAGTAGAAAAGAAGAAAAAAGCAGCAAGTTGGTTAGATGATATGGAGTCGTTTGAAAAAACCTCTCTTGAAACGGCCTTTGCTAACCAGTATGCGGAAACCTACTGGAACTATGAGTATATCGATCTTGGTGATATTCCTCCGGGAACCACGCCATACGTGCGTTGCACCTTCAAGATTACCCGTGAAAAAGATAACTTCCGTATGGCAGCTATCCGTATTCCTCAAGCGCTGGAAGAGAAAATTAAATCTCTTTCCGATGAACCTTATTCCAACGTTATTTTAGCTCTTGCCGATTTGAAAGCCGATGAGTTAATAAAAGAAAATAAAAAAATCATCGTTTCAGAAAAATAATTGATAAAGGGAATACTTCGTCTGTTGTAATTAATTAAATATGGGTTAGGATATATTTATGGGCTGAAACCCAAAACCCATAAAACAGACAATATAATAAGAGGATATACATTATGATGAAAATACTTGGTGAAAAATCAAAAAAAGGGGTAATAAGTGATTTAAGGCATTCTGAGAGTTTCAAAGAGGCTTCTCACGATGGTGCTTTACTTTATGATCCAGTATCAAAGACATTTATTACTGCTGAAAACAGTAAAGAACTTATTGATAAATACATCGGCTATCGTAATACCGAAACAGGAGAGTATATTGATGGTTTGATTAAACCAGAAGACTTTCCAAGCGATGAGTTATTTATAAAATTACAGGACAGACCGGGATATAACACGAAAAGAAGAATAGGTGATGGTGAATCTGATGTAGAGTTTACTCACTTGTTAATTCAAATCCCTGAAGGAACTCCGGTAGAAAAATGGCCTGACTTCAAAAAAGAAGTTATTGAAGCTTTCGCACACCCTAATGAGTGGTATAAGAAAGGTAAAGGTGGTGGTCGTTATACGCCAACTGTTCATATTGGTGATTGTTTTGTAGCTGCTTCTGGCACTCATGTTAGCCAAGACGGTAAAAGTGCTCATTTCCATATGATTGTTGGTTCACGAACTTTAAATAACAAGAACTACTATGGAATAGACCATAATGATCAGCCAATCATCCTACCAAATAATCCAGACTGGAGAAGTATTACAAGACGCTCTTTACTTGGCTCAGAAGCTGAATGGCGAGAACTAAAAAGAAAACGCATTAACGATGCACTTGAAGCGCTTGGACTTCCAAAAACTCATTGGTTAAATAAAGATGAGAAGATGGATGAAAGTAAAGCTAAAGCTAAAGATGCTTTACAGGATGCTATTAAAGATGAAGAGCAAGAAGAATTAAATTCAGAATTAGAAAATCTTAAAATATCTAAAGAGCTTGCTGTAAAAGAGTTCTCAGATAAAGATATTCAGGATGCTGAACTTCATAAAAGTATCATTAGTGGGCAAAAATTACTTGCTGATATTTCTAAACGTGCCGAAGAAAAACTTGCCGAGGCTTACAGGGAAATAGAGCTTGTTAACATTACACGTTCTTCTGTTGAAAATGCTATTGCCTTAGCCACCATAAAACAGAAACTTACCTCTACTGAACAGCTTTTAGAAACTACAGAAGCAACATTAAAAGCTGAAGCAGAATCAAGAGAAGCTTTTGAGAAACAACTCAATGATACAAATGTTGTTCTTGAAAAATTAAAAGAAGAACATGAAAACCTCAAAACCAATTATACTGAAATTACTACTCAATATGATGAGTTAGATACTCTTTATTCCACTACAGTAGCAAAACATGAGGTTGAGATCACTAACCTCACGACTAAGCATACTACTGAAATAACAGCTAAAAATAGAGAGATTGAAGAGCTTAAGTCTACTCATGAAAGAGAGCTTCAGGAACAAGAATTGTTCTATGAAGGTGCGTTAGAAAATCAGCAAAAAACGTTTGACAATCTTTTAGCTGATAAAGAAGAAGAAATAAAACAGCTTAAAACTACTCATGGTAATGAGCTTAAAGAACTTAACGCTATTATTGTTAGCAAAGATACCAATATTGCAGATCTTGAAAGAAAAAATACAGAACTGGAAAATAATCTTGCTACACTGAAAACAGAGAAAGATAAACAGCGTAAAGATTTCGATGATTTAATTGAAAAACTTAAACAAGGTCATTTGGAAGCTATCGAAGCGCTCAAAGCTTCAAATAAATCATTAACCGATGAAATAACTAAACAAGTTGCTGATGTAAGTAAACTGAAAAAAGAGAAGGAGCAACTTCAAACTGAAAACAACGGTTTGAATGAACAACTCAAATCTGTTCAAAAAGAAATTGAAGAACTTAAATCCGACAAAGCGAAATTAGAAGTTGATAATAAAGACCTGAATGACGCTCTAAAGGTTTATGAAGATGATAATAAACAACGCTTAGAACAAGCTAAAGATAACAAGAAAGATAATAATCCTGACCCTAAGAAACCTAAAAACAAATAATTAGAAGGGGCTGAAAAGCCCCTCTTTGCTTTAGCCGATTACATTTGAAGGAAAACATTATGATGAATAGAACAGAACAAGCGAGGATGGCTATACAATCCAGAAAAGAAGCAGAAGCACAGGAACCACAGCCAGAAGTTGAAATAACCGCTACAACCTCAAATGTTGAGGTTGATTATGGTTCATTGCTTGGATATGTCTGGAAGAACAGAACTGACTTATCAAGGAAAGAAAAAATTATTTTCAGACACTCATTACCATTTAATGATAATAAAACGCTTATTGTTGAAGAAGGTATAAACAGTTATTCACTATATGGCGATGAGAATTTTACTTGTCAGCAGGTAAATATGTTCATTGATTATTTTGGTTCAAAGCTTAAAAAGTGGGGTTGTTTCAAGCCAGAATCATATAATGATGAGTTTTTATATTTCTTTTTCAAGGAATGTATCTTAAGAAACTTACCTGTGGCAGTATCAATATTCAACGTTGACCAAAATAAACAGCTTGAAGTAATAAAAGATATATTAAATGACATTCAAAATGAGTATGGAAATACAGCCCCAAACAATCTTTCTAAAATCTATATAGAAAACTACGTTTATAACTGGAAGCGAAATTTAAAGGCGATTGCTTAATTATTTCTCACTCTACTATTGATTTATAGTGAGAAAATGTTATAAATAGTAAAAGTGCCATTAGAGCACACAAAAAAGATTATAAAAGGATACATTATGAATATGAGAACAATCAAAAGTGAACTATCAACTGATATAGTTTACCATGAAGAAGAACAATATACCGAGAAGCAACTAATAGAGACTTCTTATTTTGCTGCTCGTGATTATATCATTCACGAAACAGGTATATATAAATTAGCAAAGAGCAATCCAGCTAAAGACAAAAAAGCTAATTACTACTGGATTAAAATTACAGACTATTATATTTATCCTGTTCAGATTCTATCCACAGTGGATTTAGAAGGCGATAACAATGATGCTAACAAAGATATTAATAGCATGTATGTTAATGTAGCTTTTAAAAACATCCGTAATGAAAAGAAAATTCTTTCTATTCCACTCGACCAATTTTCTGATCTCAAATCATCTAAGCTAAAAAAGGCCGGGTATCTTTTACCTTACAGCGATAATCAGCAGTTAAAAGAGATACAGAAAGCAGTGAGCACCGTCCTTGCTACTGCTCAGAGTCCTTATAAACGTTTGGATGGTAAAATCATTGATGATGAAAACCAGCTCATTGATTGTTTACCTGCTTACACAAAGCGAGGCTGGATTGTTGATAGCCTGATACACATAAGAGAAAGCCATCCACAATTCGTAGGTGTGTCCAAGACCAGAACTAAACGTGTTGGTAATGCTTCTATACAGATCACCGTATTCCAAGAACTGATTAAGTCCTCACGCCTTGCAAGCATATTTATATCTGTTGCTTTTGCTTCCTATACAAAGGGGCTGATACGTAAAACAGCCAACTTCTCACCTATCTACAACATTTTCGGTGAGAAGGGTAAAGGGAAGTCTACATTAGAGGCCATGATAGCCAGTATTGAGGGAGCGCCTAACCGTGAGTATGGTCTTATCAGAGACAGTAAGACCACGTTCCCCGGACTCGAAGAACTCTTGGCATCTTACACCAATGGCTTTTTCGTCATTGATGAGATTGATGATATGTTCCGTGGTAGCGCCAGTGATGCGATCTCTAAGCTCATGACTATTGCTAACAATGGTGGGCGTTCCAAGTATGATAAAGATACAGAAGTTTCAGAAGGTAAAATGTGGAACAGTATCTTTTTCACTACCAGTAATAAATCCCTTTATGAACTAACAAGAGGGGATATGAAGCAAAGCGCCATTGACTCACGTATCTTTGAGTTTGACGTAGAAGATCCAGAGATAAACATCTTTGGTATTAACTTAGAAGAAGGGCGTGGTGATGTTGTTGAATGGTGGCTAAACCAGCTTGACCAGAATTTTGGTCATTTATACCCCCTTATTATTGATTATATCGTTAAGCATGTAGATGAGTTGAGAACTAATATTTATGCTTATGAGGGTGAGTTAATAAATGACCCTAACTATAAAATCATTCATGATGAAAGAAGAACCATTCAGACAATAGCACTTTCAAAAATTGGTGCTGATATTGTGGGAGCTATTCTTGGTGAAGAATATGGCATGATTTGCCATGAAGCTATTGATATACACAAATCAAGATTCTCAAATAAGGACATTCCTCAATTTGATGTAAATGAGAAACATTGGGATAATATGGACATTCTCAAACTCATGATCAACGCCAATAAAGCTTCTTTTGTTTGGGAAACTTACGCTTATTCTGATGATGATTCCTCTAACAGAGTAGCGGCTCAAAAATCAGAAGCGAAGCGTTATTCTGATATGGCTCAGTCAAAAGGTAATGTTTTAGGTATTATTCATTTGAATAGCCCTATGGAAACACCAAATGATTTTGATGGTTATGTTATTTTAAATACGATGGGTGATGAACACCTAAGACGTTCATTCAAACTCGAAATTACAGAGCTTGTAGCTTCTGCTAAGAAACTTGAACTCTATGATACTAAGCGAGTCAGGGGAGCAAAACAATTGCTTCTTGGTTCAACATCTACCCGCGAAAAAACATTTATTCTTAAGAACAGACCTGTTGTGATTGAAACAGAAAGCGAAGAGGCCAAAAATGCGCTTCTTGACGAAGCTTTTATTAACAACTCTATTGATAGTAAAGCTGATCTTGAGGAAATCATTAAGTATGCGCACAGCAATGTTGATACAGTAGTAGATGGAGAACCATTAGAGTTAGACGATGATTTTGTGCCTTTTTGATTATTGATTAGGTTTAACTTTAGCCTCGTTTATGCGGGGCTTTTTTACGCATAAAAAAAGGCCGGGAAAATCCCGACCATACAATATAAAAAGATTTTTTCCTCAAATGGAGGAAATACATTATGAATAAATTTAAATATACATCTTAACCTTGTTAAAAGCAACTTTTTTAAAAGAAAATAGTATAGTCTATACTAATCTATACTTGAAAATGTTATTATTATGGTGTATATAAGAAGGAGAGAGAACATAGAAGGAGTTAAATATGAAAGATTTAAATTTGATTGAAGAATACAATTACGATCTCTTTTTGGTAAACACCTATGAAGAAGTTGTAGATTTAATAAAAAAGGGCGCAGATGTTAACTTTGTGAACTACAAGGGGTTTACTCCGCTTTCAGTGGCGCGTAATGTTGATGTAGCTAAGGCTCTTGTAGAACTTGGTGCTGATGTTAACTTTATGAATAATGAAGGTGAAACACCTATATTTCACAATAGTAATATTGATGTAATCAGGTATCTTGTTAGCTGTGGCGCTAAAATCAACCACAGAAACAACAAAGGCCAGACAGTGCTTTTTAAAACCAACAAGCTTTTGAATGTTGCCCGATTGATTAACATGGGCTGTAATCCATTCCTGAAAAGTGCTGATGGTCATTATCACTATGAAAACATGACAATGGCAGACAGAAAAAACTACAGTCAGTTTATAGAGGTATTTAAAAATAACGTAAGAAAAAAGAATGAAGAAAGAATGTTATTGAGCGCTTAAATTAATACTCCTTCTCTCTGACCCGCTTAATTGCGGGTTTTTTATTTCTATATTATTGACCAATAAGAATTAATTTTGTATATAAAATACATCACATTTTAATTATTAAGGAGAATATTATGGAAAACTTCCCAAAAGAACTATTTACTTCAAAAGATGTTGCCGGGTTTGAAAAATATATTATAGATAATGGCATTGGTAAGGATGATTGGCTTACAACAAATCATCACACCTTATTATTATACACGCTACTTTATAAAAAATATAAAGATTATGAAATGTCCAAAATGCTTGTTAAATATTTTGATATAAACAATCAGGACAGAGAAGGTAAAACAGTTTTATTTCACGCGGTTATAATGGGTAATGTTCCAGCAGTTAAGTTTTTTATTGTCAACGGTGGCGATGTTTTGATTAATGATCACAGTGGAAGAAAAGCCGCTGATTATGCTGCGATGTTAGACATTGAAAACAACCAGACAATTTCTCGTATGTTGTTATCAGAAGAAAACAAAGCCAAGAAAAAGGCTTAATCATGGATATAAAAGAAGCTTTAATTACAGCCATAAAACAGAATCGAGGTGATATTATCTATGATCACTTCATGTTTCAAACATTAGAAGTTAAACTTAATGCCCTTATTTACTTAATCAGGGTATTGAAAGAAGATGAACAGGGTAATCACTTTATCAATATAATGATTCAGTTGATAGCAAAACCTGATTACCTTAATACTGTTGTTGATACATCAACGCCTCTTCAGGAGGCTGTTATACAGGATAAACTTTCTTTCTTTAACTTCCTTTTAATGAACGGCGCTTCACTTGAAAAACGTAATAAACAAGGATTAAGCGGATATGATCTCATATTGAAGATTGGTAATGACCGTTTTTTAGATTTTATCATTCAGTATGAAAATGTTCTGACAGAGGTTTATAAGTCCAGAAGATACAAATAGAAAAAGCGCCGGAGAAGCGCTTTTCTATACCAATCTAAAATTTAAACATCTTACCTAAAAGGATACTTCATTTATGACACCTGTTTTCATTATTTAATATAGGGTATTAATTAATTTCTAACTGGATAGATATTAAGTAATCAATTAATTTTTACCTGTCAATCGCAATTAGAAAATATTTTCAAAAAAGTGAAAAAAGTAGTTGATCGTCATAAACGAAATCCATACGATAGTTCACATCGAAGCAGTCATTTTTGCTTCTGATAGTTAAATGATACGTAGGTTCAGGGTTTATCCCGCCATCTTTCGATAGATGGGTATCAACCAACCGCCGGAATGGTTCCGGCCTGTTCCATCATTGAGATGGGGCTGATCTAACTATCAGAAGGTTGGTTTATGACTGTATCTACTCAAAACACCCCATCATTAAGCTTAAAGCCGCTCTACGTGTGGGCTGGCGGCAAATCTAAACTACTTAAAAGCTACAATCCCCATTTACCAGACCTGAACAGCGTAAGCGCATACGTAGAGCCATTTTTTGGGGCTGGCGCTCTCTTTGCGTCTGTTAAGTCTACCTACATCCATATCCCGGCAATCATCAATGACGTAAACCCGGAGCTTATCGCTCTACTGAACACGATTAAGTATGATCATGATGAGCTGATTACTCAGCTGCAGGAGCTGGAAGCGGCCTATCTTGGTTATCGTTCTCTTGAGGTGAGGAACTACCACTTTTACCGTATCCGTGAACAATATTGGAAAGCTGAGATAGGAACCGTCCGGGCATCTGCTTTGCTCTTCTTTTTGCTCAAAACAGGCTTTAACGGCATTTGGCTTGTTTCACGCAAAACTGGTCGCTATGGCACAGCCGCAGGATGGCTTAATCATACAACCAAACTTTTTGATTACTCTCTTCTGAAAGAATGGCATACAGCCCTGCAGGAAACATCTATCCAGTGCGGCTCTTATGCTGATATCGATGTGCCGGAGGGGGCTTTTATCTACTGTGATCCACCTTACCGGGCGAGCCGCGTAGACTACGGCAATGCATTCACTGATGAAGACCATCAACAACTGATCTCATGGTGTCGTAAGCAACAGAAACGGGGCTGTAGCGTCTGGTTAGCTAACCGTGAGGCTAATGATGGTTTCTTTGAAGAACACGCTTCTGATGCATCTGTATTGCGTTTTGATATTACGTATACAGCAGGAAGAAAAAAGAAAACAGCGAATGGCTATGAATCCGTAAAAGCTACTGATTTGCTCCTAATCTGGAGTAAGGAAAGTATCAACCAAAAAGCAGCGTAATTATTTTTTAACAACAAAAGGAAAATACAATGAAAGAAGATATTTTGAGCGTGATTGAAAGTAAAGTAAGCCCTTTGATAAAAGTTTGGATGAATGAAGGAAAATCATCATTAAACATAAGTAGAGAGAGATGCATAAAAGACAGCATTGATAGCAAAGAGGATGTTGATATAAAACTTCTCGCAGTTAAGTATCTTTTACTTGAGTATGTTAATGAATATGCTCCTGATGATTACATTGAAGAAATGACAGAAAGGTTAAATCGCATGTTTGATGATGTAAACCCTATGTGTTCTCTTTTTTATGGTGTTTTTGATATCAGAATGGTTAGCTATTCATTCGAATATTATCTTTCTCATTTCTATTACATGCTGATGGTTATTAGCGGTGATAGTGAAGATGTAGATTATGTGATGAATCTTATTAAAAACAAAGAGGCGTAATATGGTTAACAGAACATTGAATGTTATAAGTATTCAGAAAACCAAAAGAAATGAATCCATTTTGAAAGACTGGATTACCGATTATGACGGCATAGAGTTATTTCTATTAGATCATGGACTATTGATTGAAAGAAGAGAAGACACTGAAAGCAATCATTTTATACTGGTAAAAAGAAAGCGGAAGGAATGGCTTGATTTTTATTTTATTAGCAATAATGAAAACCATCATGATGCAGAGGATATTTTACTTGATATTACCAGTATGTTTGATAGTTGTGCCGCTATTACTTCAATAACAAGCTGGGGTGAAGGTAGCTACCAAAGCTGTGAAACAAAATGTTTATTTGAATGTGGTGAGTTGTTTTATTCTTATAAACATATTTCAGGAGAAAGAAGCTTTAAATGGCCTCGTTATGTTTCGAGTGCTTTTAAAGAATGGTTAAACCTTGACGCTATTTAAATAACAATAAGGAATATTAAATGAAAAAAACAGATGAAATTTTAAAAAAGAAACAAAACACTACTCTAAAAATGGCAACTATAACAACTAACATGTTAGCAAAATACATTTTTGAAGAAATAAAAAAACTTGATGGTGAGAGTTTGGCTAAATATGAATACTTAGCTGGGTTTCAATCTCATGAAGAAGATATAGATGTTTATGAAGTTTTAGAGGATATAGAAGCATATCAAAATGACGTTATTGATTCATTAGAAACAGATAGTTTTTGTGAAAACATTCTAACTAACTTTTATGGGAAAAATCATGAATATGAAACAATCCATTTTGATACAGAAGAAGAGTTGAACGAGTTTCTTTTAGAAGGAGATCTATTTATCATTAATGCATCTTTGATTATTAATGATGTTTCTGATGATTTAGATGCTTGCTCACAAGTTTTGGAAATGCTTGAAGCTGATAAATGCGATAACGATGAATAAGAGGGACATTAAATGAAAAAAACAGATGAATTACTTAAAAAGAAACTGATTAAACAGATTCAGGCAATCAGTGATAACACACACAAAAGCTTTTCAGCCTTTGCT